>DATBSV010000388.1:0-27120 GCA_036559685.1 Casimicrobiaceae bacterium | reverse complement strand
CGCATCGTCGACCTGTCGTATGCGGCCGCGCACCGGCTCGGCATCGCGCAGCGCGGCAGCGGCGAGGTCGTCGTCGAGTCGCTGCTCGCGGGCGGCGAGACGGTCGCCTCGGTCGCGCCGGTCCTCGCCACGCCGGTGCCGGCCGCGGCGGGCAAGCCCGATCCTGCCGGGGCGCCGGTCCAGAGCGCGGCGGGCGGCTTCGTCGTGCAGCTCGGCGCATTCGCGAGCGAGCCCAATGCGAAGAGCTTTCTGCTTCACGTGCAGGAACGCCTCGCGGCGGCCGCCGACATCGCGCCGCGCGTTCGCGAGGCGGGCGGCCTCTACCGCGTCTATGTCGGCCCCTACCCGTCGCGCGAGGACGCGCGGCGCACGGCCGACCGGCTCGCGAGCGCCTTCGGGCTCGCGACCGCGATCGCACCGCATTGATATCCGCACCGCATTGAATTGTTTACAAGACTGAACCCTCCCGCGTTCGAGCGGTCGTTATAATCGGCACTCCGGGGTCGCGTGGGGAGGACGTGGCTGCCGGGGCGCGAACCGCCCTCGACCCCCATGCGATCACCGATCCGCCGCCTGCTCCTCGTCGCCGCGCTCGCCCTGCCGCTGGCGGCGCGCGCCCAGCTCACCATCGAGATCGTCGGCGGTGCCGGCACCGCGATCCCGATCGCCATCGTCGGCTTCGAGGGCGAATCGGCCTTTCCGCTCGGCATCTCGGGCATCGTCGCCGCGGACCTCGAGCGCTCGGGCCTGTTCCGCCCGGTCGACACGAGCGGCGTCGTGCCGCGCCCGTCGCGCGCCGAGGACGTGCGCGTCGACGTGTGGCGCGGACGCGGGGCCGACGCGGTCGTCGTCGGCTCGATGCAGCCGCTCGGCGAGGGACGCGTCGACGTCCGCTACGCGCTGGTCGACGCGGTGCGCGGCGGCACGCTCGCTTCCACGCGCTACGTCGTGACGCCCGCGCAGTTCCGCGCGACCGCGCACAAGATCGCCGACGAGATCTACGCGAAGCTCACCGGCGACGTCGGCGTGTTCTCGACGCGCATCGCGTACATCGCGAAGCAGGGACCGCGCTACCAGCTCATCGTCGCCGACGCCGACGGCGCCGAGCCCCAGACCATCGTCAGCACGGACGAGCCGCTGCTCTCGCCGCGCTGGTCGCCCGACGGCACGCGACTCGCGTACGTGTCGCTCGAGCAGCGCAAGCCGGTCGTCTACGTGCAGAACCTCGCGACCGGCGCGCGCGCGGCGATCGCGGCCTTCCGCGGCAGCAACAGCGCGCCGGCCTGGTCGCCCGACGGGCGCACGCTCGCAGTGACGCTCACGCGCGACGGCGGCTCGCAGCTGTTCCTGATGAACGCCGACGGCACGGGCGTCCGGCGCATCATGACCTCGCCGGGCGCCGACACCGAGGCGTGGTTCATGCCCGACGGCCGCTCGCTGTTGTTCACGTCCGACCGCGGCGGCAGCCCGCAGATCTACCGCGTCGGCGTCGACGGCGGCGGCGTCGAGCGATTGACGTTCGACGGAAGCTATAACGTCACGCCGCGCGCGCTGCCCGACGGCAAGGGCATGGTGTTCGTGCGGCGCGACGGCAACCGCTTCCAGATCGCGATCATGGACTTCGCGACGCGCCAGACCCAGATCCTGACCGGCGGGCCGCTCGACGAATCGCCGAGCATCGCGCCGAACGGGAAGCTCATCCTCTACGCGAACGAGGCGAACGGCCGTGGTATCTTGAACGCGGTGTCGGCCGACGGACGCGTGAAGCAGCGCATCGTCGCGCCGGCCACCGACGTGCGCGAGCCCGCCTGGGGCCCCTTGCCCCGCTGATGCCGCCACTTTCCAGGTGTCTCGCAACGTCATAAACCCGAAGGAGGACAACATGAACCGTCTCATCGTCGCCACCGCATTCGTCGCACTCCTCGCCGGATGCCAGACGCAACCCACCACGCAGACCGCCGCACCGATCGAGGACCGTCCCGCGGCGGGCTCGGCCACGCCGGGCGGCGCGAGCACCGCGGGCGCAGGCACGGGCAGCGTCGCCGGCTCGCAGCAGGGCACCGCGCGTCCAGGCACGACCGGCAACCCGCTGCGCGATCCGTCGAGCGTGCTGTCGAAGCGCGTCGTCTTCTTCGACTTCGACAGCTTCGCGGTGCGCGACGAGTTCCGCCCGCTGATCGAGGCACACGGCCGCTACCTCGCGCAGAATCGCAACGCGCGCATGACGATCCAGGGCAACACCGACGAACGCGGCTCGCGCGAGTACAACATCGCGCTCGGCCAGAAGCGCGCCGACGCGGTGAAGCGCATGATGACGCTGCTCGGCGCGCAGGACGGCCAGATCGAGACCGTGAGCTTCGGCAAGGAGAAGCCGAAGAACGCCGGCCACGACGAGGCATCCTGGGCCGAGAACCGTCGCGACGACATCGTCTACGCGGGCGAGTGATGCGCGCCGCGCGCCTCGCCGTGCTCGCGCTGGCGTTCGCGGCGAGCGCCGCGAGCGCGGCGCTGTTCGACGACGACGAGGCGCGCAAGCGCATCGCGGACACCAACGTTCGCCTCACGCAGGTCCAGGCGCAGCTCGAGGCGCGCCTCGCGCAGCTCGAGCAGCAGCTCCGCGCGCAGGGGTTGGTCGAGATGCTCGGCACGGTCGAAGGCATCAAGAGCGACATCGCGCGCCTGCGCGGGCAGCTCGAGGTGCTGCAGTTCGAGCTGAACGAGGCGCAGAAGCGCCAGCGCGACCTCTACGTCGACCTCGACTCGCGCATGCGCAAGCTCGAGACCGCCGCCGCCGCGCCGCCGCCGGCGGCGCAGCAGCCCGCGGCCGGCACCGTGCCCGAGCCGCCGCCGCTCACCGCCGCGGCCGACAGCGCGGCCGAGCAGCGCGAGTACGACGCCGCGCTCGAGCAGTTCAAGCGCGCCGACTACAACGGCGCGATCGCGTCGTTCGGCACGTTCGTGCGCACGCGCGCGAAGAGCCCGCTCGCGCCGTCCGCGCAGTACTGGGTCGGCAACGCGCAGTTCGCGAAGCGCGACTTCCGGTCGGCGATCGCGGCGCAGCGCATGTTGATCCAGGTGTACCCCGACAGCGCCAAGGTCCCCGACGCGCTGCTCAACATCAGCTCCGCGCAGGCCGAGCTCAACGACAACGCCGCCGCTCGGCGCACGCTCGAGGAGCTGATCGCCAAGTATCCGACGTCCGAGGCGGCCGGGAAGGCGCGGCAGCGGCTGGGTGTGAGATAGCGAAAGCGACGTTGTGGGTCAGGCTTCAGCCTGACGTACTTCGTCCGACTGAAGTCGGACCCACAAGGTCACCAGCCATGCGCTCGTTCGCGTCCAGGATCATCACCTGGCAGCTCGCGCACGGCCGCCACGATCTGCCGTGGCAGCGCACCCGCGATCCGTACCGGATCTGGGTGTCCGAGGTCATGCTGCAGCAGACCCAGGTCGCCACCGTGCGCGCGTATTACGCGCGCTTCATGGACGCGTTCCCCGACGTGCGAACGCTCGCCGCAGCGAGCGAGGACGCAGTACTCGCGCAATGGAGCGGCCTGGGCTACTACCGGCGCGCACGGCATATGCACGCCGCGGCGTGCGAGGTCGTCGCTTCACACGGCGGCGAGTTCCCGCGCGACGCCGCAACGCTCGCGACATTGCCGGGCATCGGTCGCTCGACCGCCGCGGCGATCGCGGCGTTCGCGTCGGGCGAGCGCGGCGCGATCCTCGATGGCAACGTCAAGCGCGTGCTCGCGCGTCACCGCGGCATCGGGGGCGACCCGTCGTCGCCGGCGGTCGAGAAGTCGCTGTGGGACGCCGCGATGCGCCTGCTCCCGCGCGCGGACATCGAGGCGTACACGCAGGGCATGATGGACGTCGGCGCGACGATCTGCACGCGCGCGAATCCGCGCTGCGACGCGTGCCCGGTCGCCGCCGATTGCGTCGCGCGCCTCGAAGGCCGGATCGCCGAGCTCCCGGGCAAGCGCGCGCGCCGCGAGCTCCCGCGTCGCGCCGTACAGGTGCTGCTCGTCGAGCGCGCAGGCGAAGTGCTGCTCGAGCGACGGCCGTCGACCGGCGTGTGGGGACGGCTGTGGAGCCTTCCCGAGATTCCGCTCGGCGGCGATCCGGTCGCCGCGATGCGCGAGCGCTACGGCGTGCGCGCGAAGGTCGTCGAGACGCTCGCACCGGTCGAGCATGCGTTCACGCACTACGCGCTCACGATGCATCCGTCGCGGTTGACGGCGCGCGAGCCCGACGACGGCATGCCGGCGGAGTGCGTGTGGCTGTCGCGCGCCGATCTCGCCGGCGCGGCGCTGCCGTCGCCGATCCGGAAGCTGCTCAGCGCGGAACGGACGCCGCGAACGCCCTGAGGTCGTCGGGCAGCCGCGCATCCGCGTCGGCGTGCGTGCGCCGGAAGCGCTGAAGCTCGCGCACCGCGCCGTCGCGATCGCCGGCGACGAGACGACGCCGGATTTCCGCGACGAATACGTCGGGTGGCGTCACGGCCATGGCCTGCGGCTCGGCCGCGGCGCGCCCTCCTGCGGCCGCCTGGGTCGCCTGACCCGAAGGTGCGGACGCGCGCAGCTTGGCGCGCGACTCGGGCACCGGTGCCGTAGCCTCGGCCGCGTCCTTCGCTTCGCGCGCGGGCGCGGCCGATCCCGCGAGTGCGGGCAGCGGCGCGCTTGCCGGCGGCGGCGAGGCGACGAAGTTCGATCCCGCGTCGCGCTCGTTGCGGCGCGCGAGCTCGTCGGTCGCCTGCGCGCGCTTTTCGAGCGTGCCGACCTGTTCCTGCTTCCGCTTGTCCGACCCGGCCTCGAGCTGGCGCGCATCGGCAGGAGGCGGCGGAACGAACGTTTCCTTCGCTTCGCTCGGCGCATCGCTGCGCTTGGCCGCGGTGTCGGGCTTGGCGGCCTGCATGCGCGGCATCGGCAGCGGCGTGTGATCGCGCGCTTCGGGTGCGGACGCGGGAGGCACGATCTTCTTCTGCGGCACGGCTTCCTGCATCGGCGCCGGAGCGGGCGCCGATGCGGCCGGGACCGGAGGCGACGCGGGCGTTTGCGGCGCATCGCGACGCGCGTTGGCCATGTCGCTCACGACCATCGGCTCGCCCGCGTCGTGCGGCATGTTCTGCAGCACGCCGATCGCGATCGCGCCGATCGTCGCGGCGGCGGCGAGCGGCATCCACCAGCGCCAGGGCTTCCGCGCCTCCGCGACCACAGGCCTCACTTGCGGCTTCGCGCCGGCCGCGCGGCGCGCCGCCGCCCGGATCGCGTCGTCGAGCGCCGCCGGCGGCTCGTCGCGCACGTGCTCGCGCCACGCGCGGACGACGCGATCGTCGCGGATGTCGTCGTGCCCGGCGCTCATTCCAGGTCTCCCAGCGTCGCGCGGAGCTTCGCGTACGCATAGCGCACGCGGCTCTTGACGGTTTCCTCGCCGACCCCGGTCAGCGAAGCGATCTCGGCGAGCGACATCTGCGACTCGATGTGCAGCAGGAAGGCGTCGCGCTGCGCGGGAGGCAGCGCGCGAAGCGCCGCATCGATGCGCGCGCGCGCGGCGCTCGACGCCACCCGCGTCTCCGGCTCGTCGACGCGCGAGCCCGGAATCGCGTCGACCAGCGCGCCGGTCTCCCCGTCGCCCTCGTCGTCGAGCGAGTCGATGCGTACCGAGCCGCGCGAGCGCCAGTGGTCGACCAGCCGGTGGTGCGCGAGCGTGTAGAGCCACGTCGCGAACTTTGCCGTCGGCACGTAGCTCGCGCGGGCCTTGATCGCGTTCATCCACACGTCCTGGAACAGCTCGTCGGCGATGCCCGCGTTACCGATGTGGCGCACGAGGTAACGGTACACGCCGCCCCGGTGGCGCGCGTAGAGGCGGTCGAATGCACCGGCGTCGCCGGCGGCGTAGGCGAGCATCAACGCCTCGTCCCCGGCGTCGTCGCCGACCTCGTCGTTGGGCCGCGCACGCGGAGCGTCGGGCATGGCCCGCCCAGTATGCGGGCGGGCCTGTCCGGCGTGCAACGGCATGGCGGCGTTCGAACGATCAACGAGGATCGGGCGTGAAGCCGGGCCAGGCGGGGAACGCGGACGGCGCGCGGTCCGCGTAGCGCGGGCCGGGGATGATTCCTCGCGCGACCAGCGCCTCGCGGCGGTCGTAGCGGATCGACACGACCGACTCGGGCGAGGTCGACGCGCGCTCGAAGGTCACGCGCTGCGCGTACGACGTCTCGCTGCGGCCGTGGCCGGTGCCGAGGCGCGAATCCGCGGCGCGCTTTTCGCGAGCGCCGGCGACCTGCGATTCGTTGTAGGCGTCGGCCTCCTTCGCCACCCCTCCCATCGCGCCCCCTTCCGCGCTCGAGGCGGTCGCGGGACTCGCCGGAACGTCGGCGCGATCGGCGCTCTGCGCGATCTTCGGCTGCGGCGCGTAGGCGACCGGCACGCGCTCGCGAAACACGGCGACGCCGATCACGCCGACGTCGCGCGGACGGCCGGTGCGGCCGGCATAGCTGTCGGCGACGCTCGTGAAGTAGAAAGCGGCGGTGTTCGACAGGCTCTTGCGCCAGCCCGCGATCTCGACGAAGCCGTAGGGCTCGAGCACATAGCCGCTCTGCTCGGGCGACGCGGTCTCGCCGGTGATCGCGTTAACGCCGTCGACCGTCGGCACCGCGAGGATGCGCTGGCCCGTGTGGTTGCGAATGCGGATCGTGTACTCGTGGCCCGGCGTGCCGACGATCCAGCGCTCGCCGCCCGCCAGGTAGACCGGCAGCAGCGTGTTGTCGCGGCGGTCGAAGACCTCGACCGTCGCCAGGTGGCTCGAAACGATCGGCGGCGGACCGTGGTGGGCGCAGGCGGTGAGCGGCAGCGCGAGCGCTGCGGCGAGCAGGACGGCGGTCTGGCGTGGCATCGGGTCTCTCCTTGACGGGGCCGGTTCACGCGGCCCCCGACCCGTGTCAACGGACGACCCCGGCCGGCGGGGTTAGACCCGTCCGGCTGAAGCCGGACCTACAAGTGCAATAATCGTCGGCCCATGAAGGAAGCCGCCCAGCTCGCCCCGCTCGTCACCGGGCTCGCGTTCGCGCTTGCGTTCGTATTCGGCTACGTCGCCAACCGCGTGAGTTTCTGCACGATGGGCGCGGTCACCGACGTCGTGAATTTCGGCGACTGGCGCCGGATGCGCATGTGGCTGCTCGCGATCGCGGTCGCGATCGCCGGTGCCGCGGCGCTGCAGGTCGCGGGCGTCATCGACGTGACCAAGTCGATCTACACGGGCGCGCAGGTCCCGTGGCTGTCGCACGTCGTGGGCGGCCTCATGTTCGGCTTCGGCATGACGCTCGGCTCGGGATGCGGCAGCAAGACGCTGATCCGCGTCGGCGCGGGCAACCTGAAGTCGCTCGTCGTGATGATCGTGCTGGGCATCAGCGCGTACATGACGCTCAAGGGAGCGTTCGCGCCGGCGCGCGCGTTCGGGCTCGATCCGATCCGCTTCGACGTCGGCGCGAAGGCGTCCGACCTGCCGACGCTGTTCGGCGCGTCGGGCGCCGGCCGCCTGATCGTCGCATTCGTCGTCGCCGGCGCGCTCGCGGCGTTCGCCTTCGCGAACCGCGACTTCCGCGACACGCGCGAGATGATCGTCGGCGGAATCGTCGTCGGCGCCGTGATCGTCGGCGGGTGGTACGTATCGGGACACATCGGCTACCTCGCCGAGGATCCCGCGACGCTCGAGGAGAAGTTCGTCGCGACCAACTCGGGGCGCGTCGAGTCGTACTCGTTCGTCGCGCCCGTCGCCTACCTGCTCGAGCTCCTGATGCTGTGGACCGACCAGTCGCGCGCGCTCACGTTCGGCATCGCGGGCGTGCTCGGCATCATGGCGGGCTCGGCGGCCTACGCATTGATCTCGAGGACGTTCCGCTGGGAAGGCTTCGGCGGCGTCGAGGACGTCGCCAACCACATCGTCGGCGCGGCGATGATGGGCTTCGGCGGCGTGACCGCGCTCGGCTGCACGATCGGCCAGGGCCTGACCGGCGTGTCGACGCTCGCGGTCGGATCGATCATCACGCTCGGTGCGATCATCGCGGGCAGCGTGCTGGCGGTCCGCTACCAGACCTGGCGCCTCGATCGGATGGGCTAGGTGTCCACGCGAACGATGCTCAACGCGTTGATGGCACGATGATCGTCTTCGACCTCCAGTGCTCGCACGGTCACGGCTTCGAGGGCTGGTTCGCCTCGGGCGAGGCGTTCGAGCGCCAGCTCGCGTCCGACCTCGTCCGCTGCCCGGTCTGCGACGTCGGATCGGTGACGCGCGTGCCGTCCGCGCGCGTGAACGTGCCCAAGGGCGAGCCGTCCGCGCCGTCCGCCCCCGAATCGGTCGCGGGCCTGCCGCCCGAGGTGCTGATGAAGCTGCGCGAAGCGGTGCGCAACACCGAGAACGTCGGGCGCCGCTTCCCCGAGGAGGCGCGCAAGATCCACTACGAGGAAGTGCCGCACCGGGCGATCCGCGGCACTGCCACCTCCGAGGAAGCGAAGGAGCTCGCCGACGAAGGCGTCGACTTCGCGCCGATCCCGCCGATCCTGTCGCGCGACGAGCACTAGCGGGGTCGCCGGCTGGCGGCGTCCGGCCCGGATACGTTAAAATTCCACGTTTCTCCGGGCCGTTAGCTCAGCTTGGTAGAGCAGCGGACTTTTAATCCGTTGGTCGGCAGTTCGAATCTGCCACGGCCTACCACCACGACATCGAAGGCCGCGGCGCACGCCGCGGCCTTCGGGTTTTCAAGCGCCCGGCGACGCGCGCCTGCCACGGACCTTCGACCAGACGTTGCGCACGCGGCGCGCCCGGTCCTCGATGACGAACGACGTCGCGAGCACGATCAGGCCCGACACGACACCGGTCATGATCGCCTCGCCGTACTCGAACTGAAACCGGCCCGGATGCGACCATGCATCCGCGAAGGCCGTCAGGATGCCCATCAGCAACGCGTTGCCGTACCGGTTCGCCAGGACCCTGGCGAGCGGTGTGAACGACATCAGCACCGCCAAGATGCCGGTGCCGACGCCGGTCTGGAGCGCGATCTTCCAGTGCGGCAGGCTCACCAGCGCCACGAAGCTCGGCGCGGACATCGCGAGCATGCAGGCGCAGGTCGGCTGCGTGATGCGCTGGATGAACACGCGAGCGCGCAGCTTCCAGTCGGCCATGAGGCCTCCTCGATCAATGTCCCGACATGGTACGTCCACCCGGCACGGGCAGATGCAGCCACGGTGCCGCCTCGACGAGCCGCAGCGCCGACGCCGAACGGTCCGGCGGGACAAACCGACGTGGTAAAATCCGCCGCTTTCGCCGGGCCGTTAGCTCAGCTGGTAGAGCAGCGGACTCTTAATCCGTTGGTCGTAGGTTCAAATCCTACACGGCCTACCAACACCGCGCAGGGCCGGTCCGCGAGGGCCGGCCCTGACGCTTCCCCACCCTGATCGCCGCCATCGACGCGCATTCGGCGCGCATCTCGCCGAAGACCGTGTGGACGTTCGTGCGCGCGCGCGACGACGCGGGCCGCGTCGGTTGGGGCGAAGCGACGTTGCAGGACCGCGCGGGCGAGATTCACGCGCACGTCGCGCGGCACGCGCCGTCGTGGATCGGCAAGCCGGTGCGTCCGTCGCGCAACGCGGTGGCGACCGGCGATGATGCCGCCGAAGCCGCGGCGCTTTGCGCGATCGACCAGGCGGTGTGGGATCTCGCGGCGCAGGCACGAGGCGTGCAGCTCGCGGCGGCGCTGGGCGTGCCGCGCACGCCGCCGGTCGCGTTGTACGCGAATATCAATCGCGGGACGGTCGACCGCAGCCCGTCGGGCTTCGCTTCGCGTGCGCGCGAGGCGACCGAGCGCGGCTTCCGTGCCGTCAAGGTCGCGCCGTTCGACGACGTGCGCGCGGAGGACCTCGATACCGACGCGGGACGACGGCGCGTCGATCTCGGTATCGAGCGCGTGCTCGCGGTGCGCGAGGCGATCGGGCCCGCGCGCGAACTGATGGTCGACTGCCACTGGCGTCTCGACGAGCGCGCGGCGAGCGGCGCGCTCGCGCGGCTCGAGCCCGCGCGCCTCTACTGGCTCGAATGCCCGCTGCCCGAGACCGACGAGACGCTCGGGGCGCTGAAGCGCCTGCGCGCGCAGGCGAACGCGCGCGGCGTGCGGCTCGCCGGCTGCGAAGCGATGACCGGGCTCGAAGGCTTTCGACCGTTCCTCGACGCGGGCGCGTACGACGCGATCATGCCCGACGTGAAGTACGCGGGCGGCCTCGCCGAGATGCTGCGCATCGGCGACGAGGCGCGACGCCGCGGCGTCCTGTGCTCGCCGCACAACCCGACCGGGCCGATCGCGCACCTCGCGAGCGTGCACGTCGCCGCCAACCTCGATTCCTGTCCGTTCCTCGAGTTCCAGTACGGCGAGAGCGCACACTTCTTCGACCTGTGCGATCGCGCGATCCCCGATCCGAACGGCGGCGCGAGCGTGTTGCCGGGCGGGGCGGGTCTCGGCGCCGGCCTCGACCTCGCGAAACTCGCCGCGCTCGCCTTCGATCCTCTGCCTGCCAGGAGTCCCGCATGAGCGCGTCGCCCGTTCCGCCGCCGCGCCTGGTCCTCACGCTGTCGTGCACCGACCGCCCCGGGATCGTGGGCGCGGTCGGCACGTTCCTCGCGCAGTCCGATTGCAACATCGTCGAGTCGGCGCAGTTCGGCGACGTCGACCGCGGTCGTTTTTTCATGCGCGTCGTGTTCGAGCCGTTGCGGGATCGACGAACGCAAGCATCGATCGAGAAGGCGTTCGCACCGATCGCGAAGAACTTCGGCATGGACTGGGCGATCCACGACGCGCACCGCAAGGCGCGCGCGCTGATCCTGGTCTCGAAGCAGGACCACTGCCTCAACGACCTGCTCTACCGCGTGCGCATCGGCGCGCTGCCGATGGTCGTCGCGGCGATCGCGTCGAACCACGGCGACGCCGAGACGCTCGCCGCCAGCTACGGCGTGCCGTTCCACCATTTGCCGGTGACCGCGGCGACTAAACCGAGGCAGGAAGCGAAGCTGCGCGCGCTCATCGACGAGACAGGCGCGGAGCTCGTCATCCTGGCGCGCTACATGCAGGTCATGTCGGATGCGCTCGCGCGCGAGCTCGCCGGCCGCGCGATCAACATCCACCACGGGCTGCTCCCGAGCTTCAAGGGCGCGAAGCCCTACCACCAGGCGTACGACCGCGGCGTCAAGCTGATCGGCGCGACCGCGCATTACGTGACGAGCGAGCTCGACGAGGGCCCGATCATCGACCAGGAGGTCGCGCGCGTGGACTACACGATGCGCGTCGACGACCTGGTCGCGCTGGGCCGCGACGTCGAGTGCCTCGCGCTCGCGCGCGCCGTCAAGGTCCACCTCGAGCGGCGCGTGTTCCTGAACGGCGCAAAGACCGTCGTGTTCCGCTAGGCACGGCGGTTGAGCTGCGCTCAGTGCGCGCGAGGCCGATCGGGTCAGTGGTTGGCGGGCTCCGAAATCGATTCCAGCGCTTCGCCGGCGGACTTCGGCTCGGCGAGCGCGAGATCGCCCAGAGAGACGATCCCCACAAGCCGCCTGTCGCGGTCCACGACGGGCAAGCGACGCACCTGCAGCGCGCTCATGTTGCGGGCTACCTCTTCGACCGACTCGTCGTCGAAGACACACTTGACATCGGTCGTCATCACTTCGCGCACCTTGGTCTGGTCGGAGCCAAGACCACGCGCCACCGCCCGGATGACGATGTCGCGGTCGCTCAGCATGCCCACCAGCCGATCGTTCTCGCTGATCGGCAATGCGCCGAAGTTTTCGTTCTCCATCAATTGGGCGGCGGTTCGCAAGCTGTCGTCGGGCGACACCATTCGAACGTTGCGCGTCATGATTTCCCGGATCTTCATGAGTTCTGCCTCCTGCGATCGAAAGCGCGTGGACGAATCGATTGATGCTCTGCCGGCATCGGGAAAGAGACCATCAGCGCAATCGGGTAACGCGCGTAGGACGGCACCTGCACGCGCGTCGCTCGAGGCGACCGCCTGGCTTCAGCCGGACGCTTGTCGGCCGATCCTGGGCCCGAGCACGTTCACCGCGAGCCCCGCGAACACCAGCGCGACGCCGAGCGCCTGCGCGGCGACGAGGCGCTCGCCGAGGAACAGCGCGGCCGAGCCCATCCCCGACACCGGGATCAGGAGCGCGAACGGCGAGATCAACGGCGTCGGGTAGGTGTTGAGCAGGCGATTCCACGAGGCGTAGGCGAACAGCGTCGCGCCCCACGCCATGACCGCGACGCACGCCCAGGCGACCCACGACGCATTCGCGACCGCGCTGAAAACGTCGACGCCGCCTTCGAACGCGAACGACATCGCGGCGAGCGGCAGCGGCGCCACGAGGCTCGACCAGACGACGAGCGAGAACGCGTCGACGTCGTGGTCGGCGCCGGCGCGCTTCGCGATCACGTTGCCGACGCCCCACGCGAACGCCGCGGCGACCACCGCGAAGAAGCCCGCGAGCGTCGCCGCGTCGCCGGCCTCAACCTTGTGCCAGCCGAGCACGACGATGCCGGCCGTCGCGATCAGCGCGCCGATCGCGTTCCAGCGGCCGAAGCGGTCGCCCGCGAACGCGACGGCGAGCCCGATCGTGAAGAACACCTGCAACTGGATCACGAGCGACGACAGCCCCGCGGGCATCCCGAGCTTCATGCCGAGGAACAGGAACCCGAACTGGAGCACGCCGACCACGGCGCCATAGGCGACCACGCCGCGCCACGGCATGTCCGGCCGCTTGACGAAGAACACGGCGGGCAACGCCGCGAGCAGGAAGCGCAGCGCGGCGAGCATGAACGGCGGCAGCTCGTTGAGGCCGATCTTGATCGGCACGAACGTGAACCCCCAAACCGTGACGACGGCGAGCGTCAGGGCGAGGTGGGCGGGAGACAGGCGCTGCGGCACTCGAGGGAGGGAAGGCGGAAACGCGGTTCCGGGACGTTCCAGGGGTGGAACTTGCGTTTCAACCACGGCCGTCGGACAATTCCGATCCTACCGAATTCGTTCCGAATCGTCCCGCAGCGCCCGCCGTCCTTCCCTCGAGCTTTCCCCGATGCGCAACAGCACCCGCTTCGCCGCCGGTCGCGATTTCGACGTCCTTTGCCTCGGCCGCTTCGCCGTGGACTTCTACGCGCAGCAGATCGGCGCGCGTCTCGAGGACGTCACGAGCTTCGCGAAGTACCTCGGAGGCTCGTCGGCCAACACGGCGTTCGGATGCGCGCGCCTGGGCTTGCGCGCCGGCATGATCTCGCGCGTCGGCGACGACCACCTCGGCCGCTTCCTGGTCGAGACGATTGCCCGCGAGGGCTGCGACGTCAGCCACGTCAGCGTCGACCCGTCGCGGCTCACCGGCGCCGTCGTCCTCGGCATCAAGGACCGCGACACGTTCCCGCTGATCTTCCTGCGCGAGAACTGCGCCGACATGGCGATCGCCGAGGAGGACGTCGCGGAGGACTTCATCAAGCGCAGCCGTGCGCTGCTGATCACCGGCACGCACTTCTCGACGCCGCACGTCGACCGCATCAGCCACCTCGCGCTCGAGCGCGCCCGCAAGCACGACGTGCGCACGGTGCTCGACATCGACTACCGGCCGGTGCTGTGGGGTCTCACCAAGCGCGGCGACGGCGAGACGCGCTACATCCGCTCGGAAACGGTGACCGCGCACCTGCAGCGCATCCTGCCGAAGTTCGACCTCGTGATCGGCACCGGCGAGGAGTTCGCGATCGCCGGCGGCAGCACCGACCCGATCGAGGCGCTGAAGGCAATTCGCGCGCTCACGAGCGCGACGCTCGTCGTCAAGCGCGGCCCGATGGGCTGCGTCGTCATCGACGGCATTATCCCGCGCTCGCTCGACGACGCGTTCCAGGGACGCGGCGTCGAGGTCGAAGTGCTGAACGTGCTCGGCGCCGGCGATGCATTCTCGGCGGGCTTCCTCTCCGGCTGGGTGCGCGGCGAAGACTACGAGCAATGCACCGCGTACGCGAACGCGTGCGGCGCGCTGGTCGTTTCGCGACACGGGTGCGCGCCCGCGATGCCGACGCGCGCCGAGCTCGACTACTTCCTCGCGAACGCCGAGTCGATCCCGCGTCCCGACCGCGACGCGACGCTCACGCGCCTGCATCGCGTCACGGCACCGCGCACGCCGCGCGACGACCTCGCGATCTTCGCGTTCGACCACCGCAATCCGTTCTTCGAGCTGGCGCAGGAAGCGGGCGTCGGCGAGGCGAAGCTGCCGCACCTCAAGAAGCTGTGCGTGGAGGCCGCCGCGCAGACCGAGAAGGCGCGTTCGCTCGCGGGCCGGGTCGGCATCCTGTGCGACGACCGCTACGGGCAGGACGCGCTCAACGCCGCGACCGGCCGCGGCTGGTGGATCGGCCGCCCGGTCGAGCTGCCCGGCAGCAACCCGGTCGTGTTCGACCGCGGGCGCTCGATCGGCACGTCGCTCATCGCGTGGCCGCAGGATCATGTCGTCAAGTGTCTCGTGGCGTATCACCCCGACGACGTGATCGACCGGCGCCTCGAGAACGAGGCGCAGATCCGCGCGTTGTGCGAGGCCACCGAGGCGTCGGGCCACGAGCTCCTGCTGGAGATCATCCCGCCGCGCGGCCTGCCGCGCGATGCGGACACCGTGCTGCGCTCGCTCAAGCGCCTCTACAACCTGGGCTTCCGTCCCGAGTGGTGGAAGCTCGAAGGGATGGGCGCGGCCGAGTGGCGCGCGATCGACGCGCTGATCGCCGAGCGCGACCCGTACTGCCGCGGCGTGCTGCTGCTCGGGCAGGCGGCCGACGTCGAGACGCTCGCCGAGGGCTTCCGCGAGGCGCGCGCGAGCACCAGCTGTCGCGGCTTCGCCGTCGGACGCACGATCTTCCACGCGCCGGCGCGCGCGTGGCTCAAGGGCGAGATCGATGACGCGGGCTTCGTGGCGCGTGCGCGCGCGACGTTCGAGGCGCTGATCGACGCGTGGCACGCCGCACGCGGCGGCGCGCGCAAGGTCGCATGAAGACTGTGCGACTGACCGCCGCCCAGGCGCTGGTGCGCTGGCTCGCCGCGCTGCGCGTGGAGGGTGGCGAGCGCCTGTTCGGCGGCGTGTGGGCGATCTTCGGGCATGGCAATGTCGCCGGCATCGGCGAGGCGCTCTACGCGCACCGTGACGTGCTGCCGACGTACCGCGCTCACAACGAGCAGGCGATGGCTCACGCGGCGATCGCATTCGCCAAGGCGCACATGCGCCGCCGCATGATGGCCTGCACGACGTCGATCGGCCCGGGCGCGACCAACATGGTGACGGCCGCCGCGCTCGCGCACGTCAACCGGCTGCCGGTGCTGCTGCTGCCCGGCGACATCTTCGTCTCGCGCGCGCCCGACCCCGTGCTCCAGCAGATCGAGGACTTCCACGACGGCGGCGTGTCGGCGAACGACTGCTTCAAGCCGGTGTCGCGCTATTTCGACCGCATCGTGCATCCCGAGCAGCTCCTGAGCGCGCTTCCGCGTGCGCTGCACGTGCTGACCGACGCGGCGCTGTGCGGCCCGGTCACGCTCGCGATGCCGCAGGACGTGCAGACCATGGCGTACGACTGGCCCGAGGCGTTCTTCGCGCCGCCGCCGGTGCGCTTCGCGGCCCCCGGCCCGATGGACGAGGAGCTTGCCGACGCGGCCGCGGTCCTGCGCGGCGCGAAAAAACCGATGATCGTTGCCGGTGGCGGAGCGCTCTACGCGCTCGCGACGGACACGCTGAAGCACTTCGTCGAGACGCACGGCGTGCCGGTCGCCGAGACGCAAGGCGGCAAGGGCTCGCTCGCGTGGGATCACGCGCTGCAGGCCGGCGCGATCGGCGTCACCGGCTCGCCCGCCGCGAACGCGCTCGCGCGCGATGCGGACGTGGTGCTCGCCGTCGGCACGCGGCTGCAGGACTTCACGACCGGCTCGCATTCGCTGTTTCCCCACGCGAAGCTCGTGTCGCTCAACGTCAACGGCTTCGACGCGCTGAAGTGGCGCGGTGCGACGCTGCGGGCCGACGCGCGCAAGGGCCTCGAGGCGCTGTCGGGCGCGCTGGTCGGCTGGCGCGCGGACCGCACGTGGACCGAGCGCGCGACCGGCGAGGCGAAGCGCTGGCAGCAGGACTTGCTCCGCGTGACGCAAGGCAAGGAGGGCACGCTGCCCAACGACGCCGAGGTCGTCGGCGCGGTCCAGCGCTCGGCGAAGGACTCGCCGTCGCACGACATCGTCGTGTGCGCGGCGGGCACGCTGCCCGGCGACCTGCACAAGCTCTGGCGCACGTCGACGCCCGGCGGCTACCACGTCGAGTACGGTTACTCGTGCATGGGCTACGAGATCGCGGGCGGCTTGGGCGTCAAGATGGCGAAGCCCGACCGCGAGGTCGTCGTGATGGTCGGCGACGGCAGCTACCTGATGATGAACTCCGAGATCGCCACGTCGCTGATGCTCGGGCACAAGCTGACGATCGTCCTGCTCGACAACCGCGGCTTCGGCTGCATCAATCGCCTGCAGCAGGCGTGCGGCGGCGCGCCGTTCAACAACCTGCTCGAGGACTGCGTGCAGGGCCCCGACGGCGCGCCGGCGATCGATTTCGCCGCGCACGCCCGTTCGCTGGGCGCGCATGCCGTGCAGGTCGGCACGATCGCGGAGCTCGAAGCGGCGTTGCATCACGCGCGCTCCGCGCGGCGCACCAGCGTCGTCTGCATCGAGACCGACCCGCACCGGACCGTGGAGGCGGGCGGCTGGTGGTGGGAAGTGGCGGTGCCCGAGGTGTCCTCGCGCGCCGAGGTGCGCGACGCGCGCGCGACGTACGACCGGGAACGGCAGAAGCAGGAGCCATGAGCCCGCGGGGCCGACCCAAGGGCGAATCCGCGCCGAAGCGCGGTAGCGCGGAGGCAATCCTATGACACGCGGACTGGACGTGAGGATCGGGATCAACCCGATCTCGTGGAGCAACGACGACCTGCCGTCGCTGGGCGGCGAGACGCCGCTCGAGACGGCGCTCTCCGAAGGCAAGGCGATCGGCTACGAGGGCTTCGAGCTCGGCAACAAGTTCCCGAGCGAGCCCAAGGCGCTCGCCGCGGTGCTCGGCAAGCATGGGCTCGCGTGCGTCTCAGGCTGGTACTCGGGGCGGCTCGCGCGCGGGCGCACGGTCGACGAGGAGATCGAGGCGGTCGGCCCGCACCTCGAGAAGCTCTCGCACAACGGATCGACCGTGATGGTGTACGGCGAGGTCGCCGACAGCATCCAGGGCGCGCCGCAGCCGCTCTACCAGCGGCCGCGCTTCACGAGCGAGGCGCAGTGGCGCGAGTACGGCGAGCGCCTCAACCGCTTCGGAGAGTACCTGCTGTCCAGGGGCGTGCGCCTCGCCTACCACCACCACATGGGCGCGTACGTCGAGACGCCCGACGACCTCGACAAGCTGATGCGCGTCACCAACGACGACGTCGGTCTCCTGTTCGACACCGGCCACATGACGTTCGCCGGCGGCGACGCGGTCGCGATGCTCGAGAAGCACGTCGAGCGCGTGTGCCACGTGCACTGCAAGGACGTGCGGCCCTACGTGATCCGCCTGGCGCGCAACCGCAACTGGAGCTTCCTCGAGGCGGTCATCAACGGCGCGTTCACCGTGCCGGGCGACGGCGCGATCGATTTCCCTGCCGTGCTGTCGGTGCTGCACGACCACGGCTACCGCGGCTGGCTCGTGGTCGAGGCCGAGCAGGATCCGTCCGTGGCGCCGAGCTACGCGTACGCCGAGAAGGGCTACAGGGCGCTGCGCGGGATCGTCGACCGGCTCCACAAAAAAGCGGCATGAGCCTTCTCGTCAAAGCCGCGAAGACCGGCCCGACGATCGTCGACGTGACGCCCGCGTCGGCGCATTGGAAGTACGTCGGTTTCCGCGCGCACCGTCTCGCTGCGGGCGAGCGTGCGGCGATCGCGATGCCGCGCCTCGAGCTCTGCATCGTCGTGCTCGCCGGTCACGTCGACATCAAGTCGCCCCACGGCGAGTGGAAGAACCTGGGCGACCGCGCGAGCGTGTTCGACGACCGTGCGCCGTGGGCGGTCTACCTGCCCGACGGCGCGGGCGTCGAGGTGACGGCGCGCGATGCCGCGGAGATCGGCGTCGCGAGCGCGCCCGGCGGCGGCCGCCTTCCGCCGCGCGTGATCGATCCGTCGACGATGAAGCGAACCGAGCGCGGGAAGGGCAGCAACACGCGCTACGTCACCGACATCCTGCCCGAGACGGAGCCCGCCGAGCACCTGCTGGTCGTCGAGGTACGCACGCCGTCGGGCCACTCGTCGAGCTACCCGCCGCACAAGCACGACACCGACGCGGTGCCGGTCGAGACGCAGCTCGAGGAGACCTATTACCACCGGCTCTCGCCGCCGCAGGGCTTCGCGTTCCAGCGCGTCTACACCGACGACCGCTCGCTCGACGAGTCGCTGGCCGTCGAGGACCGCGACGTCGTGATGGTGCCGCGCGGCTACCACCCGGTCGTGGTGCCGCACGGCTACGAGTCGTACTACCTGAACGTGATGGCCGGGCCGACGCGCAAATGGCATTTCCACAACGATCCGGCGCACGAATGGATGCTGAAGCGCTGACGCGGTCGCGCGCGTCGCGCCGGCCCGCCGCGCGCGGCGCCGGGACGCAAGTCGACCGGTTGCTCGCCCGCGTGTCGGCCGAGTACGAGGACCTGCCGCGCCAGCTGAAGTCGGTCGCGCGCTACGTCGACGAGCATCGGGCGCGCATCGTCGTCGACCGCATCGGCGACGTCGCCCGCGAGTGCGGCGTGCAGCCCTCGGCGGTCGTGCGCTTCGCGCAGCGCTTCGGCTTCGCCGGCTTCACCGGGCTGCAGGCGCTGTTCCGTGACGACTACACGCAGCAGGCATCGTCGACCGGCACCTACCAGCAGCGAATCCGGCGTCTGGTCACGAGCAAGCGCCGCGCGCTCACACCGGTCGCGGTCGCGCGCGAGTTCGTCGCCGCGAGCACCGAGGGCCTGACCGACCTCGCGCGCGACTTCGACGAGGCGGCGCTGACGTCGGCGGTCGGACTGCTCGCCCGCGCCCAGCACATCTACGTCGTCGGCGTGCGCCGCAGCTACGCGGTCGCCGCGTACATGACCTACGCGCTGCAGCACATCGACAAGCGCGTCCAGCTGATCGACGGCGTCGGCGGCATGGTGCACGAGCAGGTGCGCTCGGTGTCGCGCGACGACGTGATCCTGGCGATCAGCTTCACGCCCTACGGCAAGGAGACGCTCGCCTGCGTGCGTCACGCGAAGGAGCACGGCGCGAAGTCGGTCGTGATGACCGACAGCCGGATGGCGCCGCTCGCGCGCGGCGCCGACGCGCTCCTGGTCGTGCGCGAAGGCAGCGCCTTCGCCTTTCGCTCGCTGACGAGCGCGCTCTGCCTCGCGCAGGCGCTGTTCGTCGCACTCGCCTACCGCCTCGAGCTGGACGTCGAGGAAACCAAGCACCGCGGAGACTACGATGACTGAGATGACATCCCCCTCGCTCGCCCGCTCGGCGGGCTCGCAGCCCCCCAAGGGGGCGGCATGAGCGTCTTGGAGCGGTCCGGCGACGCTCATGCGGCAATCTTCGGCGCCGGCCGGATCGGCAAGATCCACGCCGGCAACCTCGTGCGCCAGCCCGGCGTCAAGCTCAAGTACGTCGTCGACCCCGACGCGGCCGCCGCGAAGGCGCTGGCCGCGCAGCACGGCGCGCAGGTCGGCACGGTCGAAGGCGTGTTCGCGGACGCGTCCGTCAAGGCAGTGGTCATCGCGTCGTCGACCGACACGCATGCCGACCTGATCGAGCGTGCTGCGCATTCGAAAAAGGCGATCTTCTGCGAGAAGCCGGTCGACCTCGACTACGCGCGCGCGCAGCGGTGCGCGAAGACGGTGAAGGATGCAGGCGTGCCGTGCCTGATCGGCTTCCAGCGGCGCTACGACCCGACGTTCGCCGCCGCGAAGTCGCGCATCGAGTCCGGCGAGATCGGCGAGCCCGAGATGCTGGTCGTCACGAGCCGCGACCCCGGCGCGCCGCCGGTCGAGTACCTGAAGCGCTCGGGCGGCATCTTCAAGGACATGCTGATCCACGACTTCGACATCTTCCGCTGGATCCTCGACGACGACGCGGCGACGCTCTACGCGACCGGGAGCGTGCTGACCGACCCGGCGGTCGGCAGCGTCGGCGACGTCGACTGCACGGCCGTGACGATCCGCACGAAGAAGGGCCGGCTCGCCGTGATCAACACGACGCGCCGCGCGGCCTACGGCTACGACCAGCGCTTCGAGGTGATCGGCGCGAAGGGGATGCTCCAGGCGGGCAACCACAAGCCCACCGAGGTCGTGTCGTCGACGGCGCAATCGGTGAGCGGCGACAAGCCCGAGCATTTCTTCCTCGAGCGCTATCAGCGCGCCTACGCGAACGAGATGGCGCACTTCTTCGACGCGCTCGCGAAGGGCACGCCGATCAAGACGTCGATCGACGACGGGGTGAAGGCGTTGCAGCTCGCGGAAGCGGCGACGACCTCGTGGCGCGACAAGCGCATCGTCGAGCTGTGAGGGAGGCGACGATGAGCGCACCGTACGCCAAAGTGGGGATCGTGGGGCTGGGCCGCCTGGGCAAGCGCCACGGCGAGAATCTCGCGTTCCGCGTCCCGGGCGCCGAGCTGGTCGCCGCGTGCAGCCCCGACGCCGACGAGCGCGCGTGGGCGACGCAGAAGCTCGGCGTCAAGAGCACCTACGCCGACTACGACGAGCTCCTGAAGCACCCGGGGCTCGACACCGTGTTCCTGGTCACGCCGAACACCGTGCATCCGGCGCAGATCATCGCGGGCCTCGCGGCCGGCAAGCACGTGTTCTGCGAGAAGCCGCTGTCGATGGTGCTCGACGAGTGCCTCGCGGTCGAGGCGGAGGCCAGGAAGCACCCGAAGCTCAAGACGATGATCGGTTACGTGCGCCGCTTCGACGCGAGCTACCAGGACGCGCATAAGCGCATCGCGTCGGGCGCGATCGGCAAGCCGTTCATCGTGCGCTCGCAGACGACCGACATGAACGACCCTTCCGGCTTTTTCGTGCGCTTCGCGCCGAAGTCGGGCGGCATCTTCGTCGACATGAGCGTGCACGACGTCGACGCGATCCGCTGGCTGCTGGGATCGCCGAAGCCGAAGCGCGTGTTCTCGACCGGCACGATCGCGGTGCACCAGGGTCTCAAGGACTGCGGCGACATCGACAACGGCATCGCGGTGATCGAGTTCGAGGGCGGCGCGATGGCGACGATCTACGCGTCGCGCACGATGGCGCACGGCCACGAGACGACGACCGAGATCATCGGGACCGAGGGCCGGCTCGTGGTCGGCCGCGATGCGCTGATGAACCGCGTCGAGGTCGCCGACAAGCACGGCATCCGCACCGAATCGACGCCGACGTTCTGGGAGCGCTTCGAGGACGCATTCCTGCGCGAGACGCTCCATTTCATCGACTGCGTGCGCCACGACAAGGCGCCGGCGCTTTCGCTGCACGATGCGACCGAGGCGACCCGGATCGCGCTCGCGCTGCGCACGTCGTTGCTCGAGAAGCGCGCGGTCGACCTGTAGGAGGTTTGCCCGTTCGAAAGGAGCATGCCATGTCGACCCGACCCATCAAATCGATGATTGCCGGCGCGATCGCGGGGGCCATCGCCTTCGCCGTCGTTGCGGAAGCCGCGGGGCCCGACGTCGTCGTTGCCGATCGCGTCAGGATGCTGACGCGCGGCACGGTCTGGAAGCCGGTCGCGGCGATCAAGATCGATTTCGACACGCAGCACCCGCAGGGGATGGTCCGCATCGGCGAGAACTTCTATGTCTCGTCGGTCGAGATCGTCAAGCCCACGACGCGCTTTCCGCAACCGGTGGACGGCTACGACCGCGACACCGGCGAGGGCGTCGGTCATCTCTTCAAGTTCGACGCCAACGGCAAGCTTCTCGCCGACCTCAAGCTCGGCGAGGGCAGCGCCTATCACCCGGGCGGCATCGATTTCGACGGCAAGGACATCTGGGTGCCGGTCGCCGAGTACCGTCCGAACAGCCGCGCGATCGTCTACCGCGTCGATCCCGCCACGATGCGGGCGACCGAGGTGTTCCGCTACGGCGATCACCTCGGCGGCGTCGTGCACAACACCGACGACGGCACGCTGCACTTCGTCAGCTGGGGCTCGCGACGTTTCTACCGCTTCACGCTCGACGGCCAGGGGCGCGTGACCAACGCCGGCGTCGCCGCGGTCGACCTGCGCAAGCCCAACCGCTCGGGCTACATCGACTACCAGGACTGCAAATACCTAGGCCGGCGCGAGATGCTGTGCTCGGGGCTCAACAATTACCAGCAGAAGCGCGACGGACCGCGCTTCCCACTCGGCGGCATCGAGATCGTCGACCTGCGCAGCGACCAGGCGGTGTTCCAGGTGCCGGTCGAGCTGTGGGCCGACTCCGGGTTCCCGATGACCCAGAACCCGTTCTGGATGGAAGCGACCGCGACCGGCTTGCGCGCCTGGTTCATGCCGGAGGACGGCAAGTCGACGCTCTATGTCTACGAGGCCGAGGTCCGCTGATCGGAACCGGGAGCGACAGCCCGCAGCCCATTTGCTACAGTTGGACGAGAAGAGGCGCGGCCGCGCCCACCGTGACCACGTGAGGAGATTTTCCATGCGAGTTTCGAAATGGCTGCGGGCCCTGGTGCCCGCGATCGTCTTCGCTGCGCCGCTGTCGGCGTTCGCGCAGGGCGAGCTGGTCGTCTATTGCACGCCGCAGGAGGAATGGTGCCGGCCGATGGTCGCCGCGTTCGAGAAGGCGACCGGCATCAAGGTCCTGATGACGCGCAAGAGCTCGGGCGAGTTCTATGCGCAGCTCAAGGCCGAGGCGGCGAATCCGCGCGGCGACATCTGGTGGGGCGGCACCGGCGACCCGCACCTGCAGGCCGCGGAGGAGGGCCTCACCGAGGCCTACAAGTCCCCGAAGATGGCCGAGCAGCAGGACTGGGCGATCCGGCAGTGGGAGGCGTCGAAGGGGCGCACGATCGGCGTGTACGCCGGCGCGCTGGGCTACAGCTACAACACCGAGCAGCTCAAGAAGAAGGGCATCGCCGAGCCCAAGTGCTGGTCCGACCTGACCAAGGCGCAATTCAAGGACGAGATCCAGGTCGCCAACCCGAACTCGTCGGGCACCTCGTACACGATGCTCGCGACGTTCGTGCAATTGATGGGCGAGGACAAGGCGTTCGACTACATGAAGGCGCTGCACAAGAACGTCAACCAGTACACGAAGTCCGGCGCAGCCCCGGCGCGCGCCGCGGCCACCGGCGAGAGCATGGTCGGCATCACGTTCCAGCACGACGCGGTGGTGCAGGCGCTGGGCGGCGCCCCGGTCAAGATCGTGTCGCCTTGCGAAGGCACGGGCTACGAGATCGGCAGCATGAGCCTCATCAAGGGCGCCAAGAACATGGAGAACGCCAAGAAGTGGTACGACTGGGCGCTCGGCGCGGAGGCGCAGTCGATCGCCGGCAACCTGAAGGTGAGCTTCCAGGTCCCGGGCAACAAGAACGCGACGGTGCCGCCGCAGGCGCCCAAGCTCACCGAGGTGAAGCTCATCAACTACGACTTCGTGAAGTACGGGTCGTCGGCCGAGCGAAACCGCCTGCTGAAGAAGTGGGATACCGAGGTGTCGACGCAGCCCAAGTAAGACGGGTACTCGCGTGGTCACGGCCGCAGTCGCGTCGCCGGTCTTCGTGCCGGCGGCGCGCGACCGCGCGACCGCGTGGGTCGCGGCCGCGGCGCTCATCGCGCTTCTCGCCATTCCCTGGGGACTGAGCGCGGTCCCCTCCGCGCTCGTCCTAGCGCTGCGCGGCGACTGGACGCTGTGGCCGTTGCTCGCGGCGACCGGCGCCGCCCTGTTCACCGCCTGGCGCGGCGACGACCGCGCGACCGCCGTGCTCGCCGGCGGCGCGGTGGCGTGGGCGTTCGCCGCGGGCTTCGCCGCAGGGCCACGCGGAACGTCGTTCGGCATCGGCGCGCTCATCGCACTGATCGCGCTCACCGCATGCTTCGCGCGCGCGATCGCGCGGCGCGGCGCGTTCAAGGGCGATCCGACCGTCGCGACGATCGTCGTCGTGATCGCCGCGCTGCTTACGATCTTCATCTTCTTCCCGGTCGGCAAGGTCCTGACGGCGGCGCTGTTCGACGGCAAGGGCGCGTTCGCGCCCGGCCTCGCCGCCGAGCGGCTCCTCGGCGCTGACATCTGGGGTCTCGCCTGCTTCGGCGGCGGCACGCGCTGCGGCGTCGCCATCAACTCGGCCATGCTGGCGACGATCGTCGGCATCCTGTCGACACTGATCGGGCTCGTGCTCGCGCTGGTCGTGCAGCGCGGCGGCAAGCGCTATTCCGGCATCACCAAGGTGATGTCGATCATGCCGATCGTCACGCCGCCGTTCGTGATCGCGCTGGCGCTGGTCGTGCTGTTCGGCCGCACGGGCCTGGTGACCGGCTGGTTCGACACCTACCTCGGCATTCCGCGCTCGCGCTGGATCTACGGGCTGCCCGGCGTCACGATCGCGCAGCTGCTGACCTTCTCGCCGATCGCGTTCATGCTGCTGCACGGGGCGCTCGGCGCGATCAGCCCGGCGCTCGAGGAAGCCGCGCAGACCCTGCGCGCGTCGCGTTGGCGCGTATTCAGGACGGTGACCTGGCCGCTGCTGCGCCCAGCGCTGGCGAACGCGTTCCTGCTCGGCTTCGTCGAAAGCCTCGCCGACTTCGGCAACCCGATCGTGCTCGCCGGCAACTTCGACGTGTTGTCGACCAAGATCTTCTTCGCCGTCACGGGCGCGCAGCACGACCCGGGACGCGCGGCGGCGCTGGCGCTCGTGCTGCTGGGCCTCACGCTGATCGCGTTCTGGCTGCAGCAGCGTTGGATCGGCAAGCTGTCGTACGTGACGGTGACCGGCAAGGGCGACGGCGGGCTGCCGGCGACGCTGCCGCGGCCGCTGTGGCTCGCGTGCTTCACGATGGCCGCGGCGTGGATCGGCTTCACGATCGTCTGCTACGCGGTCATCTTCACCGGCGGATTGGTCAAGGACATCGGCCGCGGTGACATGTCGCTCACGCTGCACCACCTGTCGCAGGGCTTCGGCATCGACCTCGCGGGCAAGGCGTCGATTTTCACCGGATCGGCGTGGAACAGCCTGTTCACGACGATCCAGGTCGCCACGGTGGCGGCGCCGCTCACGGCGATCGTCGGCCTCTTGTCCGCCTACGTGATCACGCGCCACCGCTTCGTCGGCCGGCGCGCGTTCGAGTTCCTGACTATGGTCAGCTTCGCGATCCCGGGAACCGTGATCGGCGTCTCGTACATCGTCGCGTTCAACGTCGCGCCGCTGGAGCTGACCGGCGGAATGGCGATCCTCGTGCTGTGCTTCGTGTTCCGCAACATGCCGGTCGGCGTGCGCGCGGGCGTGGCGGCGCTCGCGCAGATCGACCGCACGCTCGACGAGGCGAGCTCGACGCTGCGCGCGTCGACGATGCGGACGCTGACGAAGGTCGTGCTGCCGCTGCTCAAGCCCGCGATCCTCGCGACGCTGGTGTTCAGCTTCACGCACGCGATGACGGCGGTGTCTGCGGTGATCTTCCTCGCGACCGCCAAGTACAACCTCGCGACCGTCTACATCATCAACCGCGTCGAGGCGGGCGAGTACCCGCTCGCGATCGCCTACTCGTCGGTGCTGATCCTGTTGATGCTCACCGTGCTGCTCGCGGTCCAGCTCGCCATCGGCGAGACGAAACTCGGCCGACGGGCGACTCCCGTCCTCGTCACTGGCGGATGACCCTCATGAATGCTGCGACCGACGGCGTCGTCTTCGAGAGCGTCACCAAGCGCTACGGCAGCGTCACGGCCGTCGACGCGGTGTCGTTCAGCGTGCGCCAAGGCCATCTCGTCACGCTGCTCGGCCCGTCCGGCTGCGGGAAGACGACGACGTTGCGCATGGTCGCGGGCCTCGAGCCGGTGTCGAGCGGGCGCGTGCTGATCGGCGGCACCGACGTGACGCTGCGCGCGGCCAACGAGCGCGACGTCAGCATGGTGTTCCAGTCGTACGCGCTGTTCCCGCACATGACCGTGCTCGAGAACGTCTGCTACGGGCCGCTGTCGATGCGCATCGACAAGGCAAAGGCGCGCGAGATCGCGCACGCCAAGCTCAAGATGCTCGGGCTCGCGGGCTACGAGGCGAGGCTGCCCTCGGAGTTGTCCGGCGGGCAGCAGCAGCGCGTCGCCGTCGCGCGCTCGCTCGTGCTCGAGCCCAAGGTCCTGCTGTTCGACGAGCCGCTGTCGAACCTCGACGCCAAGCTCCGCCGCCGCGTGCGGCAGGAGATCCGCGAGCTCCAGCAGCAGCTCGCGCTGACGGTGCTCTACGTCACCCACGACCAGGAGGAGGCGCTCGCCGTCTCCGACCACATCATCGTGATGGACGGCGGGAAGATCGCCCAGCAGGGCGCGCCGCGCGAGCTCTACGAGACGCCCGTCAGCCGCTTCCTGGCCGACTTCATCGGCGACGCGAACCTCGTCGACGGCGAGCTCTCGGTCACGCCTTCGGGCGCGACGTTCACGTCGGGCGGTGTGTCCGCGGCGGTGCGCGCAAACGGCGGCCTGGCGACCGGACCGGCGACGCTCGCGGTGCGGCCGCACCGGCTGCGCCTGGTCGATGCGGGCCTCGGGATGATCCCCGGGACCTGCAAGCGCGCCGCCTACCTCGGGAGCCGCAACGAATACGTCGTGAGCTGCGCGTGGGGCGAGCTCCTGGTGTTCGACGACGAAGCCCGGGCGTTGCGCCGGCGCGATGACGCCGTGGGCCTCGATTTCGACCCCGGCGCGGTCATCCTGTTGAGGCGCTGACGCCCCTGCGGGGGTGTGGTATAATACTGCCCGCGATCTTCAAGTGCAGTGTCGTTTCCGGTCCGGGCGCCGCGGTTCTCGCGGTCCCTCTCCTCTTACCCGCCGACTTGACCTTCGCCCCTCGATAGGGGGTGTTTCCCTGTCTCTACT
>DATBSV010000387.1:0-3166 GCA_036559685.1 Casimicrobiaceae bacterium | reverse complement strand
GGTTGAGCGAGGCGTTGAAGTACTCGATCACCGCGACCTTCGGCACGGTGAGCATCCGGATCGACTCGAGCACCGCGTAGTACGCGTTGACGATGCCCGCGCCGCAATCGTTGTCGGTCCGGCACGCGGAGTCCGACGCGAAGTACGACGACGTGTCGGCCATGATGCCCTTCATCTGCGCCGGCGTGAGCGACGGGTTGACCGACAGCATGAGGGTGCCGACGCCGGTCACGTGCGGCGCGGCCATGCTGGTGCCCTGCAGGAAGTCGAACACGTAGTCGCCCGACGGATCCCTCTTGCTGCTGTCGACGGTCGACAGCACGCCGTCCTCGTTCGTGTAGCGCGACTGGTCGCCGCCGGGCGCCGCGATATCGGCATACAGGCTGTAGTTGCTGTAGCTCGCGCGGTAGCCGTACGGGTCGGTGGCGACGACGGTCGACACGCCGTAGCAGCTCGCCGGCGAGTACAGGTCGGCGTTGTCGTTCTCGTTGCCGGCCGAGACGACGACCAGCGCACCGCGCGACAGCGCCTCGTCGTAGGCGGCCTGCTCGTATGGCTCGCACTCGCCCTTGCCGCCGATCGACAGGTTGATGACGCGCGCCGGCGTCGGATTGGGCGGGATGCCCGGGATCGCGCCGCCCGCCGCCCACAGCATGCCCTCGGTGATGTCGATCGTCGATCCGCCGCAGCGGCCGAGCACGCGCACCGGCAGGATGCGCGCGCGCCAGTCGACCCCCGGGATCCCGTAGCCGTTGTCGCCCGCCGCACCGAATGTGCCCGCGACGTGCGAGCCGTGCCAGCTGCTGTCGTCGGCGTCGTCACCGCATTCGCCGGCGTCGGCGTAGTCGCCCCAGTCCCGGGGATTCTCGTCGCGCGCGTCGCCGTCGCGCGCTCGTTCGGGGTCGGTGATGAAGTCGTAGCCGGGGATGACGCGGCCCGCGAGATCGGGATGCGCGACGATCCCGGTGTCGACGATCGCCCCGACGATCGCGCTCGAGCCGACCGTGATCGCCCACGCGTGCGCGGCGTCGATGCCGTAGTAGCTGCCGTAGACCGGGTCATCGAGGTTCCACATGTAGCCCTGCTGGTAGAGCACGTCATTGGGGTGGTAGTACGCCGCGTGCGTGCGGACGCGGCGGTCCGGCATCGCATAGCGGATGCCGGGCGTCGCCTCGAGCGCCTTCACGATCTCCTTCGCCTGCACGCCGGAGACCGGCGCGGCCGTCTCGACGACCCACGCCCCGCCCGCCGTGGCGCGCACGATGCGCATCTCGACGCCGGCGGCCTTCGTCAGCATCTTGTCGTAGTCGACCGAGAGTTTCTGGTTGCGCGCGGATGCCCAGCGCGTCGCGGCGTCCTCGAACAGGACGACGAAGCGCTGAACGGTCGTCGTGTCGGCGATCTTGAGGCGGCCGACGGCGCTCGCGGGAACGCGGGACGCGCGCTCGACGTCGGCGCGCAGGACCTCCGGGCGCATCCGCAACGTGCGCACTATGGCCTTCGCCTCGGCGGGTCGGGCCGGCTCGGCGAGCGCGAGCACCTGGTCGCCCATGCGCGTCGGCGCGTCGACCGTGAACGGCGCGCCGACGGCGAGGCGCAGGTCGGCGAGCAGGCGGCCGGAGAGTCGCGCTCCGTCCGCGGGGTGGACCCCGGGCCGGAGTCGCAGCACGATGCGGGTGATAGGAAGCGTGCGCGCCTCCGCGGCGGCGGCGGGTGCGGCGTCGATGGATAACGCGGCGGCGGGCAGGGCGAAGCTCGCGGCAGCGAGCGCGAGCAGGGCGAGACGGCGGGACGCCATGGCGTTCCTCCTTCGGTGACTTCGTTCTCAAGCCTAGGCTTCCCACCCGCCGCTTCGCAGGTAACAGGGCGTTACATGAAACGTCGCGCCACCTAGGTAAAGCTCGTGATGCACCCCCGTCTCGTCGCCCACCTCGACATGGACGCCTTCTACGCGTCCGTCGAGCTGTTGCGCTACCCGGATCTCGCCGGGCAGCCGGTCGTGATCGGCGGCGGACGGCAGTCGGTCCCGCAGGAGGTCGTCGACCCGGCGACCGGTGCCGTGACGCGCCGCTACCAGCGCCTCGCGTCCTACACGGGCCGTGGGGTCATCACGACCGCGACCTACGCGGCCCGCAAGCTCGGCGTCGGCTCGGCGATGGGGCTCATGAAGGCGGCGAAGCTCGCCCCCGAGGCGGTCCTGCTGCCCGCGGACTTCGACGCCTACCGTGCGGCATCGCGTGCGTTCAAGGCCGCGGTGCACGCGATCGCGCCGACGGTCGAGGACCGCGGCATCGACGAGATCTATATCGACCTCTCCGGCGTGCGGTTGCCCGGGCACGAAGGCGAGCCCGAGGACGACGCCGACGCATGGTGGCGGGCGCGCGACATCGCGCGCGCACTGAAGGACGCCGTGCGTGAGGCGACCGGCCTCACGTGCTCGATCGCGGTGGCGCCGAACAAGCTGCTCGCGAAGATCGCCTCGGACCTCGACAAGCCCGATGGCCTGACGATCGTTCGCGAGGCCGACGTCCCGGCGCGGATCTGGCCGCTGCCCGCGCGGCGCATCAACGGCATCGGCCCGAAGGCGGCGGTGCGACTCGAGCGGCTCGGCATCGCGACGATCGGCGAGCTCGCGTACGCGGACCGGCGCAAGCTCGAGGCGGTGTTCGGCGCCGGCTACGCGCGCTGGATGATCGACGCCGCGAACGGCCGCGACGAGCGGCCGGTCGTCACCGAGAGCGAGCCGCGCTCGATCTCGCGCGAGACCACGTTCGAGCGCGACCTGTCCGCCACGCGCGACCGCGCCGAGCTGTCGCGTGTGTTCACGTGGCTGTGCGAGCGCGTCGCGGACGACCTCGTGCGCAAGGGCTACGCGGGACGCACGATCGGCATCAAGCTGCGCTTCGATGACTTCTCGACGATCACGCGCGACAAGACGGTCGACGCGGCGACGCAGGACGCGGCCGCGATCCGCCGCGCCGCCGGCGAGTGCCTGAAGCGCGTCCCGCTGACGCGCCGCCTGCGGTTGCTCGGCGTGCGGATCGCGCACCTGGAGCCGGCCGTCCCGGCGGGCGACCTCGCCTGAAGGCTGGCGCGACCGGCCCGATTGGTCCTATGATCCGCGCGGGACCCGAATCGAAGGGAACGGTCATGAAAGCACGTGCTG
>DATBSV010000386.1:0-11301 GCA_036559685.1 Casimicrobiaceae bacterium | reverse complement strand
TGCGCCGCGAGCGGGGAGGCTGACATGCGCTTCACGATGCCCATCCTCGCCGTCGTCGTCGCCGCGATCCTCGTCCTGTCGCAGTCGGTGTTCACCGTCGCGCAGACGCAGGCCGCGATCAAGTTCCAGCTCGGCGAGGTCGTCGAGGTGATCGACCGGCCCGGGCTCCACTTCAAGCTGCCGGTCGTCCAGAACGTCAGGTACTTCGACCGGCGCAACCTGACGCTCGACATCCCCGAGCCCGACCGCGTCACGACCTCCGAGAAGAAGCCGCTGCTCGTCGAGTTCGTCGTGCTCTGGCGGATCACCGACGTGCGCCGCTTCTACGTTTCGGTGGGCGTCGACGAGGAGGCTGCGCGCCGCCGGCTCACGCAGACCGTGCGCGCGAACCTCGCCGAGGAGTTCAACAAGCGCACGATGCGCGAGGCGATCTCCACGCAGCGCAACCAGATCATGGCCACGACGCGCCAGAAGGCCGACAGCGACGCGAGGTCGATCGGCGTCGAGGTCGTCGACGTGCGCCTGCGCCGCGTCGAGCTGCCGCCCGACGTGCTCGGGCCGGTCTATGCGCGCATGGAATCGGAGCGCCGTCGCGTCGCCAACGAGCTGCGCTCGCAGGGCGGCGCCGAGAGCGAGAAGATCCGCGCCGACGCCGACAAGCAGCGCGAGGTCATCCTCGCCGACGCGTACAGCAAGGCGCAGAAGATCAAGGGTGACGGCGACGCGAAGTCGGCGGCGATCTACGCGGCCGCGTACGGCGTCAACCCCGAGTTCTACGCGTTCTACCGCAGCCTCGAGGCGTACCGCGCGACCTTCCGCAACCGCAGCGACGTGATGGTGCTCGACCCGTCGTCCGATTTCTTCCGGTACTTCCGGCAGAGCGGCGGACGCGACGGCGGGCGCGCGAAATGACGTCCCCCCGATGCTCGCTGCGCGAGCTTCCCCCCAGGGGGCACGGCGCCCTCGGGGCGACCCGACGGGCGCCGGCGAAATAGCGGTCGAGGGCCGCGCATGGCGGAAACGCTCTGGGCGGCGATCGCGCTCGTGCTCGTCGTCGAGGGCCTGATGCCGCTCCTGGCGCCGCGCGTATGGCGCGACACGTTCCGGCGGCTGATTGAAATGAGCGACGGGCAGGTCCGCTTCATCGGGCTCGCGTCCATCGCGCTCGGACTGATCGTCTACACGGTGTTCGCGTATGCGTAAGTGGATCCTGCCCGAGGCGATCGAGGACATCCTGCCCTCCGAGGCGGCGCGCATCGAGGCGCTGCGCCGCAGGCTGCTCGACCATTTCGCCTCGCGCGGCTACCGGCTCGTGCAGCCGCCGCTGGTCGAGCACCTCGACTCGCTCCTGACCGGCACCGGCCGCGACCTCGAGCTGCAGACGTTCAAGGTCGTCGACCCGCTGTCGGGCCGCATGCTCGGCGTGCGCGCCGACACCACGCCGCAGGTCGCGCGCATCGACGCCCACCTGTTGAACGAGCCCGGCGTGACGCGCCTGTGCTACGCGGGCAGCGTGCTGCGCACGATGCCTAACGGGCCGGGCACGACGCGCGAGGTCGTGCAGATCGGCGCCGAGCTGTTCGGCGAGCCCGGCATCGCGGGCGACCGCGAAGTGGTCGGCCTCGTGCTGTCGTCGCTGCGCGAGGTCGGCATCGGCGCGCTGCACCTCGACCTCGGCCACGTCGGCGTCTATCGCGCGCTCGCCGCGGGCGCCGGCATCGCGGGCAACGCCGAGGACGGCGACCTGTTCGCGGCGCTGCGCGCGAAGGATGCGCCGGTCGTCGCCGAGCTGACCGCGCGGCTGCCGGTCGCGTGGCGCGACGCGCTGCGCGCGTTGCCCGAGCTCTACGGGCCCGCCGCCGGGGTGCTCGCCGAGGCGCGCGCGCGGCTGCCCGACACGCCGGCGATCGCGAACGCGCTCTCGGCGCTCGACGCGCTCGCGCAGGGCGCGGCCGCGGAAGTCGAGGCGCTGCACGTCGATCTCGCCGACCTCACCGGCTATCATTACCAGAACGGCGCGATCTTCTCGGTGTTCACGGCGGGACAGACGCGGGCGCTGGGCAACGGCGGACGCTACGACGGCATCGGCAAGGCGTTCGGTCGCGCGCGGCCGGCCACCGGATTCACGCTCGACCTGCGTCACCTCGCCGAGGTCACCGGCGCGGCGTCGCCGACCTGAAGGCAATCACGATGGGCAAGAACGTCGTCGTCATCGGCACCCAGTGGGGCGATGAGGGCAAGGGCAAGATCGTCGACTGGCTGACCGAGAGCGCGTCGGGCGTGGTTCGCTTCCAGGGCGGGCACAACGCCGGCCACACGCTGGTCATCGGTGGCAAGAAGACGATCCTGCGGCTGATCCCGTCGGGCGTGCTTCGCCCGAACGTGCGCGTCTACATCGGCAACGGCGTCGTCGTCTCGCCATCCGCGCTCCTGACCGAGATCCGCGAGCTCGAAGGGGCCGGCGTCGCGGTGCGCGACCGCCTCAAGATCTCGCCCGCCTGTCCGCTCGTGATGCCCTACCACGCCGCGCTCGACCAGGCGCGCGAGCAAGGCGCGCCGGAGGACAAGATCGGCACGACAGGTCGCGGCATCGGGCCTGCGTACGAGGACAAGATCGCGCGGCGCGCCGTGCGCGTGCAGGACCTGCTCGATCCCGACCGCTTCGTCGTCAAGCTCGAGCGCGTGCTCGCGTATCACAACTTCGTCCTCGAGCACTATCACAAGGTCGCGCCGGTCGACTTCGCGACGACGCGCGACGAGACGCTCGCGCACGCGCGCGAGATCGCGCCGATGGTGGCCGACGTCGCGGCGATGCTGCACGACGCGCGCGCGCGCGGCGAATCGCTGTTGTTCGAAGGCGCGCAGGGCGCGCTGCTCGACGTCGATCACGGCACCTACCCGTTCGTCACGAGCTCGAACTGCATCGCCGGCGCGGCCGCACCGGGCACCGGCATCGGCCCGCACCAGATCGACTACGTGCTCGGCATCGTCAAGGCCTACACGACGCGCGTCGGCGGCGGGCCGTTCCCGACCGAGCTGACCGACGAAACCGGCGCGCACCTTGCAAAGCGCGGCAACGAGTTCGGCTCGGTGACCGGCCGTCCGCGCCGCTGCGGCTGGATCGACGTTCCGCTTCTTCGTCGCTCTGTTCAGCTCTCGGGCGTGCACGGCCTCTGCATCACCAAGCTCGACGTGCTCGACGGCCTGCCCGGGATCAAGGTCTGCACCGGCTACACGACCGACGGCAAGCCGGTCGAGCTCGTGCCGACCGGCGCGGACGCGGTGGCGCGCTGCAAGCCGGTGTACGAGACCCTGCCCGGCTGGAGCGAGAGCACGGTCGGCGCGCGCAGCTTCGACGTGCTGCCCAAGGCCGCCCGCGCCTACCTCGAGCGGCTCGAGCACCTGGTCGGCGTGCCGATCGCGATGGTCTCGACCGGCCCGGACCGCGACGAGACGATCCTGCGCCAGCATCCGTTCCACTAGCGGCGAAGTAAACTTCCGCCTTCGACGCGCCGGGGAGACGTTCGTGAGCCTGCACGTGACCTGGGAGCAGTACAACACGCTGATCGAGCGCCTCGCGCTCGTCGTGCACGAGTCCGGCTACGCGTTCGACCAGATCATCTGCATCGCGCGCGGAGGATTGCGCGTCGGCGACGTGCTTTCTCGCATCTACGAGAGGCCGCTGGCGATCCTGTCGACGCATTCGTACGCGGCGGAGAGCGGCACGGTACGCGGCGACCTCGTGATCGCCGAGCACATGACGATGACCGCGCCGAAGCTCGGCAACCACGTGCTCGTCGTCGACGACATGGTCGACTCGGGCCATACGCTCGCGAAGGTCGTCGCGACGCTCCCGGTGCGATTCCCGAACATCCAGTCGATGAAGTCGGCGGTGCTCTGGTGGAAGGCGTGCTCGGTGTTCCGTCCCGATTTCCACGTCGAGTACCTGCACGACAATCCCTGGATCCACCAACCGTTCGAGATCTACGACAAGATGCGCCCGCAGGACCTGGGCGCGCGGCTCGAGGACGTGGTCGCGCGATCGCGCTGAAACGAAAACGCCCGCGTTTGGCGGGCGTCGTCGGTGTTCGGGGTGGTGCCCGGAAGAGGACTCGAACCTCCACGGTGTTACCCGCCAGTACCTGAAACTGGTGCGTCTACCAATTCCGCCATCCGGGCGACCGAACTCAACCCGTTATTTTACAAGGACTAACAAGCGTTGTCAAAGAAGACTCCCCCCGCGCCCGTCACTCGCGAGGCCGTGCTCGCGGCCCTCACCGAGGCCGGCGTTCCGCTGTTTCCCGACGAGCTCGCCGAGCGACTCGGCCTTGGCCGTCGTGCCCGCGCCTCGCTCGACGAGGCGACCGCGCGCCTGCACGAGCGCGGCGATCTGCTCGTCAACCGCAAGGGCCAGCTCTGCATCGTCAAGAAGCTCGACCTGGTCGTCGGCCGCCTCGAGGGCCATCCTGATGGCTACGGGTTCCTCGTGCGCGACGACGGGGGACCCGACATCGCGCTGGCCGCGCGCGAGATGCACAAGGCTTTCCACGGCGACCGCGCGAGCGTACGCGTCAACGGCGTCGACCGGCGCGGGCGTCCCGAAGGCGAGATCGTCGAGGTGCTCGAGCGCGCGCAGAGCGAGATCGTCGGACGCCTACACGATGAGCGCGGCGTGTGGTTCGTCGTCGCCGAGAACCGGCGCATCGCGCAGGACCTGATCGTCCCCGCGAACGATCGCGGCGCCGCGAAGCCCGGCGACGTCGTCGTCGTCGAGATCGTCGAGTACCCGACCGGCGAGCGCGAGCCGATCGCGCGCGTCACCGAGGTTCTCGGACGCGCGACCGATCCGGGCATGGAGATCGAGATCGCGCTGCGCAAGCACGCGCTGCCGTTCAAGTTCTCGAAGGCGGCGCTCGCGCAGGCGAAGAAGCTGCCCGACCACGTGCTGCCGTCCGAGCGCGAGGCCCGTGTCGACATCACGGACCTCCCGCTCGTGACCATCGACGGCGAGACCGCGAAGGACTTCGACGACGCGGTGTACTGCGAGCGCAAGGGCAAGGGCTTCCGGCTCGTCGTCGCGATCGCGGACGTCTCGCACTACGTCAGGGACGGCGACGCGATCGACAAGGACGCGCGCGAGCGCGCGACGTCGGTGTATTTCCCGCGCCGCGTGATCCCGATGCTCCCCGAGGCGCTCTCCAACGAGCTGTGCTCGCTCAAGCCGAAGGTCGACCGCCTGTGCATGGTCGCCGACCTCGAGATCAGCGCGACCGGCGACATCCGCCGGCACAGGTTCTACCCGGCGGTCATGCACTCGCGCGCGCGGCTCACCTACACCGAGGTGTGGTCGTGGCTTTCCGATCCGTCGACCGCGACGGACGAGCGCGCAACCGCCCTGCTCCCGCACCTCAAGGATCTCTACGCGCTGTACAAGGTGCTCGACCAGCGCCGGGACGTGCGCGGCGCGATCGACTTCGAGACCGTCGAGCTGCAGCTCGTGTTCGACAAGCACGGCAAGATCGAGCGCATCGTGCCTTCGCCGCGCAACGACGCGCACAAGCTGATCGAGGAATGCATGCTCGCCGCGAACGTGTGCGCGGCGGACCTGCTCGAGAAGGCCGGTCACCCGGCGCTCTACCGCGTGCACGAGGGGCCGACGCCCGAGAAGCTCGAACAGCTGCGCGCCTTCCTCGGCGCGAGCGCGCTGAGCCTGGGTGGCGGCGAGCAGCCGACGGCGCTCGACTACGCGAAGCTCCTCGAAAAGATCAAGCCGCGCCCCGACTTCGCGCTGCTGCAGACCGTGCTGCTGCGCTCGCTGCAGCAGGCGCGCTACCGTCCCGACAACGTCGGCCACTTCGGCCTCGCGTACGAGGCGTACACGCACTTCACCTCGCCGATCCGCCGCTACCCCGACCTGCTCGTCCACCGCGCGATCAACGCGGTGCTGCAGAAGAAACGCTACCAGCCTTCCGGGTCGAACTGGGAAGAGCTCGGCGTGCACGCGTCGATGGCCGAGCGCCGCGCCGACGACGCGACACGCGACGTCGAGAACTGGCTCAAGTGCTGGTACATGCAGGACAAGGTCGGCGAGGACTTCGACGGCACGATCAGCGGCGTCGCGAGCTTCGGCATCTTCGTCACGCTAGACGGCCTCAACGTCGACGGCCTCGTGCACGTCACCGAGCTGCCGAGGGACTACTTCCGCTTCGACCCGGTGCACCACTCGCTGACCGGCGAGCGCAGCGGCCGGTCGTTCCGGCTCGCCGACCGCGTACGCGTCAAGGTCGCGCGCGTGGACCTCGAGCAGGCGCGCATCGACTTCACGCTCGCCGAGTCCGCCGACGGCGCGGACGCCGCGCATCCGCGGGTGTCGCAGCCGCTCGCGCGCGGAGACCGGCGCTCGCCGCGAGCGCGGCGCTGATGGCCGCCTCCCCCGGCGCGGACGTCGTCGTCCAGGCGCCGGCGATCGCGAGCGACACGATCGCACGCCTCGCCGCGATCGCCGATCCGGACGCGATCGAGGCGATCGCGCCGCGCAAGGGCGCCACGGTCGTCGCCTGGCGGCTGCGCGGCGCGACGCCCGGCGACGCGCTGCGCGACGCGTGCGCCGAGGCGGGCATCGACCTCGCTGTCGTGCCGCGCGAGCGTCGGTGGGCCGACGTGCGCGTCGTCGCGATGGACATGGACTCGACGCTCATCACGATCGAGTGCATCGACGAGATCGCCGCCCATGCCGGCATCAAGGACGCGGTCGCCGCGGTCACCGCGAGCGCGATGCGCGGCGAGATCGACTTCAAGGCGAGCCTGACGCGGCGCGTGGCGCTCCTCAAGGGACTCTCGGCGGACGCGCTCGACTCCGTCTATCGCGAGCGACTGGTGCTGACGCCCGGTGCGGAGACGCTTCTGGCCGCCGCGCGCGAAGTCGGGGCCAGGACGCTGCTCGTGTCGGGCGGATTCACGTTCTTCACCGAACGCTTGCGCGAGCGGCTCGGGCTCGACGCGACCGCCTCCAACGTGCTCGAGATCGTCGACGGGAAGCTGACCGGTCGCGTCGTCGGCGACATCGTCGACGCCGACCGCAAGGCGGCGGCGCTGCGCGCGATGCACGAACGCTACGCCCAGGAGGGCGGTCTGGTCCTGGGAGTCGGCGACGGCGCGAACGACCTGCCGATGCTGCGCGTCGCGGACGTGTCGGTCGCGTACAAGGCCAAGCCGGTCGTGCGCGCGCAGGCGACGCACGCGATCGACCACGGCGGCCTCGACGCGGTCCTGAACCTCTTCAACTAGACGTGCATTGCCGCACGCGCCGAGCCGCCTCGAGCGCGCGGCCCCTGCCCCCTGGGGGGAAGCGCGCGTGCGCGCTTCGGGGGGATCAGACCTCTTCTATCCAGGCCATCTGGATGGCTTCGAGGATCTTTTCGCCCGAGCGCTTCGGATCGTCGTCGAAGCCGGGAAGCGCGACGACCAGGTCGCGCAGGTCGACGAAGTTGACGCGCCGCGGATCGACGTCGGGGTGCGCGTCGGCGAGCGCGATCGCGATCTCCTGCGACTCGGTCCACTTCATTTGCGCTCCTTCGCGAAGTTGATCGTGTAGCGCGGCAGCTCGAGGACGAGCTTCTGGTCCGCGACGATCGCCTGGCACGACAGCCGCGATTGGGGCGTGAGGCCCCACGCGCGGTCGAGCAGGTCGTCCTCGTCCTCGGTGGACGGGTTGAGCGACCCGCCGCCCTCGCGGACGATCACGTGGCAGGTCGTGCACGCGCACGACTTCTCGCACGCGTGCTCGATCTCGATCCCGTGGTCGAGCAGGTTGTCGCACAGCGACTTGCCGCTCTCGGCCTCGAAGGTCTTGCCCTCGGGCGCGAGCTCCGGGTGCGGAAGGACGACGATTTCGGTCATGTCAGGGCCTGCTAGCGCTACCGGGGCGCTCGCGCTCATGCCGCGCTGGCCGCAGGGCTAGGCGCGAATGAGGCCATGTGCTTCCAGCACATAACGACTGAGCAACGACGCCCTGCGGCCAGCGCGGCATGAGCCCTCCGGGTGATCTCAGCAAACGGCCGCCCTCATCGTTGCACATCCTCGCCGTAGATTGACTACGGCTTGCGGTGTGCGCCTCGATGGCGGCCGTTTGCTGAGTCACGCGAGTGTCCCGGTAGCGCTAGCAGGCCCTACGCGAGCGTATCGATCGCGCGCCCGGCGAGCGCCTGCCGCACGCCGCGGTCCATGCGTCGCGCGGCGAACGTCTCGGTCGCACGGTTGAGCGCCTCGACGGCCACGCGCAACGTGTCGGCGTCGTCGCCGTCACGCAGCGCGCGCAGCTTGCCGAGTGCCGCATCGATCGCCGCGCGCTCGTCCGGGGACAACAGATCGCCGTCGGCCGCGAGCGCACCCTCGGTCGCCATCGCGACGTGGTCGGCGTCGACGCGCGCCTCGGCGAGCGCGCGCGAGCGCATGTCGTCGGCGGCGTGGTCGTACGACTCGCGCAGCATGCGCGCGATCTCGTCGTCGCCGAGCCCGTACGACGGCTTCACCGCGATCGACGCCTCGACACCGGTCGTCTGCTCGCGCGCCGAGACCGACAGCAACCCGTCGGCGTCGACCTGGAACGTGACGCGGATGCGCGCGGCGCCGGCGACCATCGGCGGGATGCCGCGCAGCTCGAAGCGCGCGAGCGAGCGGCAATCGTCGACGCGTTCGCGCTCGCCCTGCACGACGTGGATCGCCATCGCGGTCTGGCCGTCGCGCCAGGTCGTGAACTCCTGCGCGCGCGTGATCGGGATCGTCGCGTTGCGCGGGACGATCTTCTCGACGAGGCCGCCGATCGTCTCGACGCCGAGCGAGAGCGGGATCACGTCGAGCAGGAGCCAATCCTCGTCCTGGCCGCGATTGCCGGCGAGCGCGTTCGCCTGCATCGCCGCGCCGAGCGCGACGACCTCGTCGGGATCGAGGTTGGTGAGCGGCGCCTGGCCGAAGTACGAGGCGACGGCGCGGCGGATCTCGCGCATCCGCGTCGCGCCGCCGACCATCACGACGCCGTCGAGCTGCGCGGGCGCAAGCCCCGCGTCGCGCAGCGCGCGGCGCACCGGCGCGAGCGTCTTCTCGACCAGGTTGTGCGTGATCTCGCAGAACACCTTCGCGGTCAGCGACAGCTCGATGCGCTGCCCGGTCGACAGCGTCGCTACGATTGGCGCGGACTCGTGGCCAGTCAGCATTTCCTTGGCGTCGCGCGCGCGCATCAAGAGCAGGCGCACGTCCTCGGGCGTCGGCGGAGGCACCTTCGCGGCCTCGAGGATCCAGCAGAACACGCGGTGGTCGAAGTCGTCGCCGCCGAGCGCCGAATCGCCGTTCGTCGCGAGCACCTCGAACACGCCGAGCGTGAGCTTCAGGATCGAGATGTCGAACGTGCCGCCGCCGAGATCGTAGACCGCATAGATGCCCTCGACGCCGTGGTCGAGCCCGTACGCGACCGCGGCGGCCGTCGGTTCGTTCAGCAGGCGCAACAGCGGCAATCCGGCGAGCCTTGCCGCATCCTTGGTCGCCTGGCGCTGCGCATCGTCGAAGTACGCGGGCACCGTGACCACCGCGGCGTCGAGCGGCCCGCCGAAGTGCGTTTCGGCGCGGAAGCGCAGCGCGCGCAGGATCTCGGCCGACACTTCGACCGGCGACTTGTCGCCGGCGCGCGTGGTCACGCGCACCATTCCCGGCGCATCGACGAATCGGTACGGGAAACGGCGCGCGTCGGACAGGTCCGCGAGTCCGCGCCCCATGAACCGCTTGACCGACACCAGCGTGTTGTGCGGATCGGCGGTCTGCGACTTCACGGCGTCGTGGCCGACCTCGATGCCGCGCTCGCCGTAATGGACGATCGACGGCACGAGCGGCCGGCCCTCGTCGTCGGGCAGCACGACGGCGATGCCGTCGTCGCGTACCGTCGCGACGAGCGAGTTGGTCGTGCCGAGGTCGATGCCGATCGCGCGACGCCGCGGCCGCTTCGGCGGCGCCTCGTCGGGCTCGGAAATCTGCAGCAATGCCATAGGATTACGACCTACCCCAGGCTAGCCGCTGACGCGGCGTCGCGCACCCCCTCCCGAGGGAGGGGGCACCGCGCCCTTGGGGCGGCCCGGCGGGCGCGGAAATCATGCGACCTGGGCCAGCATCTCGTCGAGATCGCCGGCCAGCTTGTCGAGGAACTTGAGCTCGCGCACGCGTGCGCGGGCCGCGGGGACCGGCGGCTGCGCGTCGAGGAGCTCGCCGAGCTTCGCCTCGATCGTCTTCGCGTCGCCGCGCACCTCGCGCAGCAGCGCGTCGAGCGCACCCTCGTCGCGCGCGTCGAGCGCTCCGGCGGCCCGCTCGCGTCGCTCGAGCTGCCGCTCGAGGAAGTCGACGTCGAGCGTCGTGTCGGTCTCGTCGAGCGCATCGACGCCGCGCAGTCCCAGCAGGTAGCGCGCGCGCTCGACCGGGTCGCCGAGCGTGCGATACGCCTCGTTCACGCGCGCCGCGGCCTGCAGCGCGAGGCGGCGCGTCGCGGCGTCGGATGCCGCGTGGCGGTCGGGATGGACGGTCCGCTGGAGCGCGCGGTACGCCGCGTCGAGCGCCGTCGCGTCGAGCGCGTAGCGCACCGGCAGGTCGAAGAGCTCGAAGTGATTGCGCGCGAAGTCCAGCACGGCGGGAAACTCACGGCGGCGGACGTCGCGCGGACGCCCGCCAGGCGGCTACACGTTGAACGACTCGCCGCAGCCGCACTCGTCCTTGACGTTCGGATTGCGGAACTTGAAGCCCTCGTTGAGCCCCTCGCGCGTGAAGTCGAGTTCGGTGCCCTGGAGGTACGGAAGGCTCTTCGGATCGACGACGACCGTCACGCCGTGCTGCTCGAACAGGACGTCTTCCGGCTTTTGCTCGTCAACAAACTCGAGCTTGTACGCGAGCCCCGAGCAGCCGGACGTGCGCACGCCGAGCCGCAGGCCGATGCCCTTTCCGCGCCGCGCGATCTGCTTGGCGACGTGCTTCGCGGCGTTCTCGGTGATCGTGATCGACATCGTCTTGGGGTCCGTCTAGTCGGCCGCGAGCTTCTCGCCCACCGGCGCGGGGATCTTGTCGTCCTGCTTCTTGCGGTAGTCGGCGACCGCCGCCTTGATCGCGTCCTCGGCGAGGATCGAGCAATGGATCTTGACCGGCGGCAGCGCGAGCTCCTCGGCGATGTGGGTGTTGCGGATCGACATCGCCTGGTCGAGCGTCTTGCCCTTCACCCATTCGGTGACGAGCGACGACGACGCGATCGCCGAGCCGCAGCCGTAGGTCTTG
>DATBSV010000385.1:0-16947 GCA_036559685.1 Casimicrobiaceae bacterium | reverse complement strand
CGAGTTCGTCTATCCGCCGCCGGCGGGCGTCGATTTCGGCAAGCCCGACCAGCTCGCGAGCTACATGCAGCGCCTGCCGCGCGGCGCCCTGGCTTTCGTGCTCGCCGCGTGGATCGTCGCGACGTTCCTCGGCGGCCTGGTCGCCGCATGGATCGCGCGCACGCGCACTGCGCTGGTCGCCGCGATCGTCGGCGCGCTGGTGCTCGCCGCGACGATCATGAACTTCGTGCTGATCCCGCATCCTCCCTGGATGATCGGGGCCGGCGTGCTCGGCATCGCGATCGCGGCGTATCTCGCGGGCAGGCTCATGCGCGTCGCGACGTAACGCAAGGAGACGACCATGCTCGTCAACAAGTCCACCGGCCGCCAGTGGAAGGCGACCGACTACCCGGGGATCGATCGCAGCCTGTTCCGCAACAACGAGACCGGAGGCCGCTCGTCGGTCGTGCGCCTGGCGCACGGCTCACGCTTCCCGCGCCATCGCCACGAAGGGACCGAGGAGGTCGTCGTGCTCGCGGGGACGGTGCGCATCGGCGGCGAGGAGCTCGGCGCCGGCGACTACCTCTACACGACGCCCGGCGAGGAGCACGACGTCTTCGCCGTCACCGACGCCGTCATCTTCGTGTCGTCGCAGCGCGCGACGCCGCTCGTCGAGTAACGCCGCCCGGCGCTTCGGTGCCGGGCGGCGCAAGGTCGCAACGTCAGTTCGTCGCGAAGCAGTAGAACAGGCCCGCGCCGCCGGTGCTGCGCAACGTCGGCGTGTCGCAGCCGCGCGAAGGGTGCGACGAGTTCCACGATTTCGCCCACGAGTTGTCGATCGGGCCGGCGACGTCGTGATGCCCGAGCATGGCCGAGCCTTCGGCCCCGCCCTTGGTCCAGTTGCCGCACGTCATGTCGGGGAACGGCGCGCCCGGGAATGCCGTTCCGTCCGGCCTCGAGCCGGTCAGCATGTCATGGTTGTTCGGCTGGTCGACGGTGCCGTTGATCACGTTGCCCTTCTCGTCGACCGCGGTCTGCTTGTTGAGGTTGCTGCTCGGCGCGTGCAGGTCGGCGACGCTGGTGGCGACGACCCCTCCCTTCACGTTGCGCCACGGGCCCGCGCCGATCCGGTCGCGTGCGTTGACGTAGTTGGTATCCCTGAGCCCCGGCGCCTGCGTGCTGAGGTAGGCGCGCCAAGTGCGGCTGCCCGCGCCGACGGCGGCGGCCAGCTTCTGGCAATGCGCGTCCGCGCCGGCGATTCCGCCGAGGTTGGCGCCGTTGCCCGGGCCGGCGCTCGTCACGAAGAACGTCATGCCCGCCGGCCCCGGCGGCGCCGTCGCGCAGCTCGCCAGCAACGCCAACCCGGCCACCGCTACCGCTATGCTTCGCATCCTGGGTTTCATTGTTGTTTCCTCCTCTAGGGTTCGTGGGCGGTCGGGACACGCGCACGGGGGGCATTCTTGGGGTAACCCCCCGCTCGCGTCAACGGCCCGGGCCCCGTTTCTATTCCGCACGATGATCATTCGCGACGACGACCTCACCGGCCCGGAAATCCGGGCGCTCCTCGAGGAGCATCTCGCCCACATGCGGCGCGTTTCGCCCCCGTGCAGCGTGCACGCGCTCGACCTCGAGCGCCTGCGCCGACCGGAAATCACGTTCTGGACCGCCTGGAGCGACGGTGCCCTCGCGGGCTGCGGAGCGCTCAAGGCGCTCGACGCACGGCATGGCGAGATCAAGTCGATGCGGACGGCGTCGACGCACCTGCGTCGCGGCGTCGCCCGGCGCATGCTCACGCACATCCTGGCCGAGGCGACGCGTCGCGGATATGCGCGCCTGAGCCTCGAGACCGGCTCGATGGACGCTTTCATCCCGGCGCGCACGCTCTACGCGCGGCACGGGTTCACGACCTGTCCGCCGTTCGCCGACTATGCCGAGGACCCGAACAGCGTCTACATGACGCGGATGCTGCCGTGACGATCGAGCTCGACCACGTGATCGTCTCCGCGCGCGACCAGCGCGCGAGCGCGCGGCGCCTCGCGGAGATCCTCGGCGTGCGCTGGGCGCCCACCGGCACCGGCCCGTTCTCGCCCGTCTACGTGAGCGACGGCCTCACGCTCGACTTCATCGACGACGACAGCGCGTTCGCGGTCCAGCACTTCTGCTTCCGCGTCGACGAGGCGACGTTCGACGCGATCCTCGGACGGCTGCGCGACGCGGGCATCCCGTTTCGCAGCAGCGTCCGCGGGCCCGACGACCGCAAGGTCAACACCGACTACGGCGGCAGGATGGTCTACTGGAACGACCCGGACGGGCATCAATGGGAGATGCTCACGGTCAGCTACGCGCGCCCGCCGCGATGAGCCCGGCGCCGACGATCCGCCGCGCCCGCGAGGCCGACCGCGCCGCGATGCTGGCGATCGTCAACGACGCCGCGCAGGCGTACCGCGGCGTGATCCCGGCCGACCGCTGGCACGAGCCGTACATGAGCGCGGACGAGCTCGCGAGCGAGATCGCCGACGGCGTCGACTTCCGCGTGGCCGAGGTCGACGGGCGGCTCGCCGGCGTCATGGGCATGCAGGACCGGGGCGACGTCGCGCTGGTGCGCCACGCGTACGTGTCGAGCGACGTCCAGCAGCGCGGCATCGGCGGCGCGCTGTTGCGCGAAGTGCTCGCGCGGACCGCCAAACCGGTGCTGATCGGCACGTGGGCTGCGGCGGCGTGGGCGATCGCGTTCTACGTGCGCCATGGATTCGTCGTCGTGCCGGGCGACGACAAGGAGCGGTTGCTGCGCACGTACTGGTCGATCCCGGCGCGGCAGGTCGAGACCTCGGTCGTGCTCGCCGACGCGCGCTGGATCGCGCGCCATTCCGCGGCCGGATGATGCGTCTCGACCTGTTCGGCGCGCCGGCGCTCGTCGCCGACGGCGCCACGCACGCGCTTCCATTCGAGCGGCGCCACCAGCTGGTCGCGTTCCTCGCGCTCAAGCGGGCCTGGGTCGCGCGCGCGGAGATCGCCGCGCTGCTGTGGCCCGACCAGTCCGACAGGCTCGCGTCGACCAACCTGCGCAAGGCCCTGTTCCGCCTCCAGTCGTCCGAACGGCTGCCGCGCATCGACGCGGACGGCGGCGCGCTGCGCCTCGTCGTCGACACCGACGTCGCCGCGTTCGAGCAGGCGCTGCGCGACGAGCGCCTCGCCGACGCCGTGACGCTGCGTCGCGGCGAATTGCTGGCCGGCTACGACGACGACACGAGCGAAGCGTGGTCGGGGTGGCTCCGGTACGAGCGCGGCCGCCTGCGCGATGCGTGGCGCGGCGCCGCGCTGCGGCGCCTCGATGCCGGGATCGACGCCGACGAAGGCATCGCGCTGTCCGCGAAGCTGCTCGACGTCGACGCGCTCGACGAGGCGGCGCTCAAGCTGCACCTTGCCTGGCTGGCGAAGGGCGGACAGGCCGCACGTGCTCGCGCGGCCTACCGCGAGTTCGTGCGCCGGCTCGACGCCGAGCTCGGCATCGCGCCGGGCGCCGAGCTCCGCGCGATGCACGACGCGCTCGGCGCGGCGCGCGCGACCGAACGCGTCCCGGTCCTCCCTGCCGACGACGGATTCATCGGGCGCACGGCGGAGCTCAAGCGCCTGGCGGGGTACATCGCGCGCGACGATTGCCGGCTCGTGACGCTCGTCGGCCCGGGCGGCGTCGGCAAGACGCGCCTCGCGCGCCGCGTGCTCGACGACCACGCGTCGTTCGGCGACGGCGTCGCGTTCGTCCCCCTCGACGACCTCGCGACGTCGGGCGAGCTCGCCACGCGCCTCGCGCGCGAGCTCGGCGTGCGCCTCGCGGGCAGCGGCGACCCGCTCGACCAGGTCGTCGCGCACCTGCGCGAGCGCGCGATGCTGCTCGCGCTCGACAACTTCGAGCAGCTCGCCGGCGACGCGGCGACGCTCCAGCGGATCCTCGACGCGTGTCCGCGCGTGAAGCTCGTCGTGACCTCGCGCGTGCGCCTCGCGCTGCCCGGCGAATGGCTGCTTCCGCTCTCGGGCCTGCCGTGGCCCGACGCCGAGGACGTCGACCGCTTCGAGGCGTTCGACGCCGTGCGTTTGTTCGTGCGGGCCGCGCAGCGCGTCGAGCCGGCGCTCGTGCCGGTGTCCGAGGCCGCCGCGATCCTCGACATCTGCCGCCGTGTCGAGGGATTGCCGCTCGCGCTCGAGCTCGCCGCGTCGTGGACGCGCGTTCTCTCGTGCGAGGCGATCGCGCACGAGCTGCGCGAAGGAACCGAGCTCCTGCACGCGGTCGACGCGTCGCGCCCCGCGCGGCAGGCGAGCATCGAGGTCGTCTTCGACCAGTCGTGGAAGCACCTCGGCGCGGCCGAGCGCGAGGTGCTCGCGCGGCTCTCGGTGTTCCGCGGCGGCTTCGCGCCCGACGCTGCGCGCGCGGTCTGCGGCGCGCCCTTGCCGGTGCTCGGCGCGCTCGCCGACAAGTCGCTCGTGCGCAAGGACGGCGCGCGGCTGCACCTGCATCCGCTCGTGCAGCAGCTCGCCGCGCAGCGCCTCGGCGACGGCGAGGCGCGCGACATCGCGGCGCGCGCCCATGCCGAGCACTACCTGCGCATGGTCGCGCGCTTCGGAAGCGCGATCGCCGACGGCGACCGCGACGCGCTCCTCACCGTCGAAACCGAGTTCGAGAACGTGCGCGCGGCGTGGCGCTACGCGGTGACGGCCGGTATCGGCGACCTCGCGGCGCGCAGTGCCGTGGTGCTGCTCAGCTTCTGCGACCTCCGCGGGAGGCTCGAGGACGGCCTCGCGCTGATGCGCGAAGCCGCGGCGTCGACCGCCGCGGCCCAGGATGCGTCGCTGCACGTGCTCGCGGAGGCGTGCGCGTCGCATCTCGAGTACCGGCTCGACCGCTATCCGCAGGCGCTGGTCGTCGCCGAGGCTGCGTTCGCCGCAGCGGATCCCGAGCGCGATGGCGACGCGCACGTCCAGGCGCTCAAGACGCTCGCGGCATGCTCGTTCCGGCTCGGACGCCTCGACGACGCGCGCCGTCACTACCAGACGGCGCTCGACGCGCGTCCCGCGAGCGTCCATCCGAACCACGCCGCGGCGATGCTCGACAACCTCGCGCTGATCGAGCACGCGATGGGCAACGACGACGCGGCGCTGGACCTGTCCCGCCGTTCGCTCGCGGTGCACCGCCAGCTCGGCGACGCGGCGGGCGTCGCGCTATGCCTCAACAACCTCGGGACGATGCACATGGACCTGCAGGATTTCGCGCAGGCCGGCGTTTGCCTGCGCGAAGGCCTCGCGATCGCCGAGCGCCAGGGGCTCGTCGCCACGCGGACGCTCGTGCTCATCAACCTCGCGCAGGTCGCGGTCGAGATCGAGGACGACGACGCGGCCGTCGCGGCGGTCGAGCGAGCGCGCGAGGCGGCCGACGCGAGCCGCAATCGCGTCATGGTGTGCTGGGTGCACCTGATCGCGACCAAGCTCTGCGTTCGCCGCGGGGATCCCGGGCCCGCACGCAACGAGCTCGTCGCGGCGCTGGAGATCGCGCGCAACGTCCAGCGGCCGATCCTGCAACGCTCGGCGATCGTCACGTTCGCCGAGGTGCTCGCGGCCCAGGGCGAGACTGGCGCGGCGCGGCGCGTGCTGACGTTCGTCGCCGCGCACCCCGCGACCAGCAACCGGGAGCGCGCCGACATCGAGGTCAAGCTCGCCAGGCTGCCGGGCGAGGACGGGCGCGACCTCCCCTGGCCCGATGGCTTGTCGCTCGACGCGCTGGTCGAGCGGATCGCCGGCGAGGCCCCCGAGGCGCACGCGGGGCTGGTGGCGTTGCTGCGCGCGCCGCCGTAGGGCGTTCCGCGGGGGAACGCCGGGGGAACGGCCCCGCGCGCATCGTGCGCGGGTCGAACCAGCAACCCCTCGGAGCCTTCATGCACGCCGCTCTCCTGGATCACCCGGCCCCGCGCACCGTCGCGCCGCGGCCGGTCACCGAGCGCTATGCCAAGGTCGTCGAGGCGTCGAAGCGCATCCGCTGGGACCTGGAACGCGACGTCTTCCGCGGGCGCGTGCTCGACTTCCAGCGCCGGTTCATGCCCGACGGGCTGTCGAAGGTCGGCGAGCTCGCGTTCCTGAAGCCCGCCGAGACGAGGTTCTTCTCGCAGGTCCAGGGACGCACCTACGCGAACCTGTTCGCGGCGTTCGAGCGCTGCATCGGCGCGAGCACGCTCGCGCTTTCGCGCGACTACTGGCTCGGCGACCAGGTCGCGCTCGAGGCGCTGGTGCGCTTCACCGACGAGGAGCTCAAGCACCAGACGATGTTCCGCCGCCTCGAGGCGATGGCGGCGGAAGGCATGCCGTCGGGCTACGCATTCCTGGCGCAGCCCGACGAGGTCGCGGCGGCCGTGCTCGCGAAGTCGACCTGGGCGGTGCTCGCGCTCACGCTCGACGTCGAGGTCGTCACGCAGGCGCATTACCGCGCGAGCATCGAGTGCGACACCCAGCTCTCGGACCTGTGGAAGGACGTGCTCCTGCACCACTGGAAGGAGGAGTCGCAGCACACGATCCTCGACGAGCTCGAGTGGCGGCGCGAGCATGCACGCTGCGACGAGGCGGCGCGCGCGCGCGGCGTCGACGACCTGATCGGGCTGTTCGGCGCCGTCGACTCCCTGCTGCAGGCGCAATCGCGCGCCGACGCCGCCTATTTCATCCGCCACGCGGGCCGCATGTACCTGAGCGCCGAGGAGACGGCGATCCGCGACGTGATGCTCAAGGCGTACCGCTGGCAGCACATCGTCGTCGGCGTGCAGGAGCCGCGCTACCTCGAGGTCCTGCGCGCGCTCACGACCCCGGCCCAGATGGAGCGCATCGCCCGGGCGCTCGAGCCGATCCTCGCGCACGTGGCGACCTAGCCGGTGATGGTCGGCTCGCTATGGCACCGGTCGTCCGGGCGAGGAATGGCCGCAGCGAGAATTTTGAGATACTTGCAGGAACACTTGATAGCCGTGCCATGACCCCGATCGCCATTGCCGAATCGCGCGCGACTCCCGACGCGATCACGCTGGTCGACTACGACCCCGCGCGGCTCGACGAGCTCGTTCCGATGTGGCGTGCGAGCTTCGAGCGCGGCGTCGGCGTCGTCGACCCCCATCCGCTGGCCGAGCAGCGCGACTATTTCCTGGCGCAGGTGCTGCCGCGAGGCGACGTGCGGCTCGCGCTGCGTGGCGACGAGCTGGTCGGCTTCGTCGCCGCGAACCACGAATCGGTCGCGCAGCTCTACGTGCGCGTCGGCTGCCAGCGGCAGCGCATCGGCACGCGGATGCTCGACTGGGCGAAGTCGCGCTCGACGGGCAGCCTGTGGCTCTACACGTTCGCGCAGAACCGCGTGGCATGTGCGTTCTACGAGCGCCAGGGCTTTTGCGTCGCCGCGCGCGGCTTCGAGCCGACCTGGCGGCTCGACGACGTCCGCTACGTGTGGCGCGCCTGAAGCCGATGAGGCACCTGCTCGACAACATCGTCTGGCATGCGCTGTCCGGCCCGCAGCTGCGCTTCTCCGCCGGCGGCGGCGACGCGAAGCGCTACGCCGCCGGCTTCTCGCCGATCGTCGGGTTCGCCGACCAGGCGAATCCCAACTTCGATGCGCTGCGTCCGCATTGCGCGGCGGGCGAGCACTTCTACTGCGACGGCTGGACCGGCGCGCCGCCGCCGGGCTGGTCGCTCGACACCGAGACGACGATGCACAAGATGGTGTGGGATGCGCCTGCGCCCGAGCGCGACGACGCGCCCGACGCCATCCCGCTCGGTCCGGCGCACGCGAAGCAGGCGTTCGACCTCGCGATGCTGACCAAGCCGGGGCCGTTCGGGCCGCGCACGATCGAGCTCGGCGACTACTACGGCGTGTTCGACGACCGGCGGCTGGTCGCGATGGCCGGCGAGCGCATGCATGCGGGAACGCTGCGCGAGATCAGCGGCGTGTGCACGCATCCCGAGGTGCAGGGCCGCGGGATCGCGTCGCGGCTGATGCGCAAGCTCGTCCTCCGCCAGCTCGCGCGCGGCGAGACCCCGTTCCTGCACGTGATGCGCGAGAACACGGTCGCGCGCCGCCTCTACGAGCGCATGGGTTTCGCGGTCTACCGCGAGAGCGTCGTTCGCGTCGTCTCGCCGTCCTGACCGGGCGTGCAGTAAGCTTCGCGCTCGTCCCGACGACCGAAAGCCTTCCGCGATGAAGCGCAGCACCGACCGGTTCCTGACGACGCACACGGGCAGCCTTCCGCGGCCGGACGACCTGATCCGGATGATGTTCGCGAAGGAGGAAGGCGTGCCGGTCGACCCGTCCGCGCTCGAGCAGCGCGTCGCGGGCGCGGTCGCGGAAGTCGTGCGCAAGCAAGCCGAGGCCGGCATCGACGTGATCAACGACGGTGAGATGAGCAAGCCGTCGTACGCGACCTACATCAAGGACCGGCTCGCGGGCTTCGGCGGCGAGGGCAACACGTTCGTCTACCAGGACCTCGCGGCGTTCCCGCGCCTCGAGAAGCGCGTGTTCGGCGATCCGGGGCGCTCGCGCCGCAAGACGCCGGCGTGCAACGCGCCGATCGCGGTGCGCGACCCCGGCGCCGCGAAGGTCGACGTGTCTCACCTCAAGGCGGCGCTCGCGCCGGTGACCGCGCGCGAAGGCTTCCTGACCGGCGCGTCGCCGGGCGTGATCGCGCTGTTCTTCCGCAACCAGCACTACCGGACCGAGGAGGAGTACGTCCACGCGATCGCCGAGGCGATGCGCCCCGAGTACGAGACGATCACGCGCGGCGGATTCGTGCTGCAGATCGACTGCCCCGACCTAGGCATGGGCCGCCATATCCAGTATGCGCACCTGAGCCTGCCGGAGTGGCGCAAGAAGGCCGAGATGCACGTGGAAGCGCTCAACCAGGCGACGCGCAACATCCCGCCCGAGCAGCTGCGCATGCACCTGTGCTGGGGCAACTACGAAGGCCCGCACCACTGCGACGTGCCGCTCGGCGACGTCATCGACATCGTGTTCAAGGCGCGTCCCAGCGCGATCGCGCTCGAGGCGGCGAACCCGCGCCACGCGCACGAGTGGAAGCTCTTCGAGACCGTCAAGCTGCCCGACGGCAAGATGCTGATCCCCGGCGTCATCGAATCGAAGTCGAACTTCATCGAGCATCCGGAGCTCATCGCGCAGCGCATCGCGCGCTACGCGAAGCTCGTCGGGCGCGAGAACGTGATGGCCGGCAGCGATTGCGGCTTCGGCACCTGGGTCGGCCAGGCCGCCGTCGACCCCGATGTCGTGTGGGCGAAGATGGCTGCGATGGCCGAGGGCGCGAGGATCGCGTCGCGTGAGTTCTGGAAGGCGTGATGGTTGCAGCGCGCCAGGCGCCGGCGAGCGTCGACGCGTACGTCGCCGGCTTTCCGCCCGACGTACGCGCGATCCTCGAGCGTTTGCGCGCGACGGCGCGAAAGCTGCTGCCCGACGCGCAGGAAACGATCAGCTACGGCATTCCGACGTACAGGCGGGACGGTCCGGTCGTCTACTTCGCCGCATTCAAGGCGCACATCGGCTTCTACCCGCCGGTGCGCGGCGACGTGGCGCTCGAGAAGGCGGTCGCGCGCTACGCGAACGACAAGGGCAACCTGCGCTTTCCGCTCGTCGAGCCGCTGCCGATGGCGTTGATCGAGCGCATCGTCCGGCACCAGGCGAAGCGCGAAGCGAGTCGATGAGGGAGACCGCGATGCCGAAGGCGAACCGGGGTGGGTGGAAGACCTGCAACCGCGGCCACAAGTACCGCGGGCCCGATCCCTGCCCGGTCTGCTGGCCGCGCTCGCGTCGGAAGAAACGCTAGCGATGCTCTACGCCGTGCGCTTTCACGACCGCACCGACCGCCTCGCGACGAGGGAGCGCTGCCTCGCCGCGCACATCGCGTGGCTCGCCGAGCGTCGCGATCGCGTCCTCGTCGCCGGGTCGCTGCGCCCCGAGCCGGGCAGCGCGCCGGTGGGCGGGCTGTGGATCGTCGAGGCGGACAGCCGCGCGGACGTCGAGGCGATCTACGCGACCGACCCGTTCTGGACCGAAGGGCTGCGCGAGCGCGTCGAGATCTTGTTCTGGTCGAAGGCGCTGCCCGGGCGCGTGCCGGTATAGGAGCTTCCGTGATCGACGCCTCGTGGCTCCTCTTCGTCTTCGCCTCGCTCGTGCTGATCGCGACGCCCGGCCAGGACATGATGATCGTGATGTCGCGCTCGATCGCCCAGGGGCCGCTCGCGGGCATCGCAACGGCCGCGGGCGTAAGCGTCGGGCTGGTCGGCCACACGGTGCTCGCGACGCTGGGGCTCGGTGCGCTCCTGCGCACGTCCGAGTGGCTGTTCACCGCGCTCAAGCTCGTCGGCGCGGCGTACCTGCTCTACCTCGGCCTGGCGATGATCTTCGCGAAGCACGACGCGCTGGTGCTCGGCACGGCGCCGAAGCGAACCGCATTGCGGCTGTTCGTCGACGGCGCGGTGTCGAATCTGTCGAACCCGAAGATCGCGATCTTCTACTTCGCGTTCCTTCCCCAGTTCGTCGCGCCGGGCGCCGCGCACCCGACGCTGACGATCTTCGCGCTGGGGCTCGCGTTCGCCGGACTCACGTTCGTGGTCAAGGCGCCGATCGGCGTATCGGCGGGCGCGCTGTCGGCGTGGCTCCGCGCGCGTCCGGGCGTCCTGCGCTGGCTGTTCCGCTCAAGCGGCGCGGTGCTGGTCGGGCTGTCGGTGCGACTCGCGCTCGAGCGGCGCGAATGAAGGAGCGCGCGATGACGAGCGACGAGCGCGAAATCCACGCGCTGGTCGCGACCTGGATGGCCGCGACCCGGGCGGGCGACCTCGACACGGTGCTCGGCCTGATGACCGACGACGTCGTGTTCCTCGTCCACGGCCGCGAGCCGATGATCGGCAAGGATGCATACGCCGCCGCCGCGCGCGAGATGGCGGAAACGGGCGCGCCGGCGATCGACGGGCGCAGCGACATACGCGAGATCGTCGTCCATGGCGACATGGCATTCATGTGGACGCATCTGCAGGTCGTCATGACGCCGTCCGGCGGCGCTGCGATGCGGCGGGCCGGCTACACGCTCACCGTGCTGCGCAAGGAGCGCGGGCACTGGGTGATCGCGCGCGACGCCAACTTGCTGGCGCCAGCGTAGGATCGCGCCCATGGACCGCCCTCACAACGCCCTGCCGGCCGAGGTGATCGACGCGCTGCGCCGCGGCAACGCGATCGAGGCGATCAAGCTGCTGCGCGCCAAGGGTATCGGCCTGGGCGACGCGAAGGCGCGCATCGAGGCGCACCTGCGCGGCTTCGCGACGCCGGGCGCCGCGCAACAGGCGAACCGGGCGCTCCCGCCCGACGCGGCGCGCGCGCTCGCGCGCGGCGACAAGATCGAGGCGATCAAGCTCGCGCGCGCCGAGACCGGCCTCGGCCTCAAGGAGGCGAAGGACTGGGTCGACGCGCAGGCTGCGACGCCGCAGATGCCAACCGGCCTCGCGCCGGGCGAGGTGCCGCGACACGAGGGGTTCGGATTGTGGATCGTCGTGATCGTCCTGATCGTCGCCGCGGCGTACTTCCTGGTGTTCCGCGGCGGCTAGGACGCCGAATTCGTCCTTAGTCCGACAGCGCGGCCTCGATCCCGCTGCCACACTATTTTTTTGCCGGAGGACCCGCCATGGCCACCCTGCAGCGCATCACGCCGTTCCTGTGGTTCGACCAGCAGGCCGAGGAAGCAGCGAAGTTCTACGTGTCGATCTTTCCCGGTTCGCGCATCGTGAAGACCACGCACTATCCGAACGCGGGCCAGGACATCCACCACATGCGCGCCGGTTCGGTCATGACGGTGTTGTTCGAGCTCGACGGCGTGGAATTCACGGCGATCAACGCCGGCCCGGTGTTCAAGTTCAACGAGGCGGTGTCGTTCGTCGTCAACTGCGATTCGCAGGCCGAGGTCGACCGTTATTGGGAGAAGCTCGGTGCCGGCGGCGACCCGAAGGCGCAGCAATGCGGCTGGCTCAAGGACCGCTACGGGCTGTCGTGGCAGGTCGTGCCGCGCAAGATCCTCGACTACTTCGAGCCGGCCGACGCGCCGGCGGCGGCGCGCGCTTTCACCGCGATGATGACGATGAAGAAGCTCGACCTCGATGCGGTCCGCCGTGCCTACGAGGGCGTCAAGGCCAAAAGTACCGCTTGAGAGGGATGCCGCCGTTCGGCGCGGATCACGGTCGCTGAAGATCGTGTAGCGCCCGCACCGGCGCCGGACGCGCGATTTCGCGCGCGGCGCACGTGCGGGCGTTGACCGTGCGTCGACCGCGAGGCAGACTCGCCCGATGCCCGCAACGCGCGCGAAAGAACCCGACTGGCAGTCCGTGCCGGTCAAGGGCGTCCTCCGGACGTTCTCCATCATCCACGCGGTGATGGCGGTGCTGTTCGCCGTCGCCGCGATCCTGCTGATCATCGTCGCGGCGCGAACCGGCTGGACCTCGCTCGTCGCCGGGCTCGATCGCGGCTCGGCGGCCGGCGTCATCGAGGCCGTCGGCCTTCTAGCCGTCGCGGTGGTCGCGTTGCAGATCGCGCAGACGATCGCCGAGGAGGAAGTGATCCGCGACTCGCACATCAGCGCGCCGACGCGCGTGCGCCGCTTCCTGTCGCGCTTCCTGGTCGTCATCGTGGTCGCGCTCGCGATCGAGGGCCTCGTGGCGACGGTGAAGGCGGTGCACGAGGACCTCGTCGAGCTCCTCTACGCGGGCGCACTCATCGTCGCGACGGCCGCGCTGCTCGCGGGTTGGGGCTTCTTCATCCGACAGAACCGCGCGGCCGAGGAGCTCGAGCCCGAGGCGATGCGCGCGGCGAAGCGCGAGGACCGCAAGCTCGAGTGAGGCCTCGATGAACGACGGGATGGTGGCGCGCGCGACCATGATCGTCCTCGCGGTCGCGCTCGCGGCGCCGGCACGTGCGGCGCCCGATGAGGCCGAGCTCGGCAAGGCCGAGGGCTACCCGGCCTGTCCGCCGACGTTGTACATCGAGATGCGCTGCGTCGTCGGCCTGGTGACCAAGCGCGACGAGACCTACGCCGCCCGCAAGGTCCCGAAGGGCGAGCGCGTGCAGGCGCTCGCGCGCGCAGAACGCGAGCCATCGATCGCCTACCGGTACGCGCAAGAGTCCGGCGGGCTGGACACCTACCTCGACAACACGCACACGACCGGCGTGTTGATCGTCAAGGACGGCACGATCCTCGCCGAGCGCTACCAGTACGGCGCGACGCCGGCGAGCCGGATGACGTCGTTCTCGATGGGGAAGACCGTCACGGCGATGCTCGTCGGCATCGCGGTCGCGGAGGGGGCGATCGCGTCGATCGACGACCGGGCCGACAAGTACGTCCCGGAGCTGCGCGGCACGCTCTACGGCGAGACCCGGATCCGGCACCTGCTCACGATGTCGTCGGGCATCCGTTTCGTCGAAACCTACAGCGGCAGCGACGACATCGCGACGCTGGCGCTGCTCTCGTTGCTCGGCAATAGCGACGGCGGCGCGGCGACGCTCGTGCCGTTCACGACGCGCGAGCGGCCCGCGGGCGAGCGATTTCACTACTCGTCCGCGGACACACAGGCGCTCGGGCTCGTGCTGCGCGCCGCGACCGGCCGCACGCTGGCCGACTACCTGTCCGAGAAGATCTGGAAGCCGATGGGCGCCGAGGCCGACGCGAGCTGGCTGGTCGACAAGGGCGGCTACGAGATCGCCTACGCCGGCGTCAATGCGACGCTGCGCGACTGGGGACGCTTCGGGATGTTGCTCGCCGACGGCGGCGTGGCCGGTGGCCGCCAGGTGATCCCGTCGGCGTGGATCCGCGACGCGACGCGCCCGGCCGGCAAGGGGTTCTATCCCGGGGACCACGGGCTGTTCTTCGGCTACGGGTACCAGACGTGGATCATGCCGGGCGAAGGTCGCCAGTTCGTGCTGAGGGGGCTCAGGCGCCAGTTCGTGTTCGTCGACCCCGACGCGAAGCTCGTGATGGTCAGCACGGCGGCCGAGAACGTGGCGGGCGGAAATGGCGAGCAGCTGGCGCTGTGGAACGCCTTGACGCGCACCCTCGCGCCACGACGATAACCGGAGGGACGACGATGGCGGAATACGTGGACGGTTTCGTGTTGGCGGTGCCGAAGCGCAAGGTGCAGGCGTACCGGCGCATGGCGGCGAAGGCCGGCAAGGTCTGGAAGCAACACGGCGCGCTCGCGTTCCGCGAATGCGTCGCCGACGACGTCAAGGCCGGCAAGGGACTGTCGTTCGCGCGAAGCGTCGCCCTCAAGCCAGGCGAGGTCGTGTTCTTCTCGTACATCGTGTTCCGCTCGCGCGCGCACCGCGACCGCGTCAACGCGAAGGTCATGAAGGACCCGCGCCTCGCCGCGATGATGGACGACAAGGCGCCGCCGTTCGACCTGAAGCGCATGCTCTACGGCGGCTTCCGCGTGCTCGTCGCGCTCTAGGCCTGCGTCGTGCTGGGCATCATGATCGCCTACCCGTGGCTGGCATTCGTCACGGCGGGCGTGCTCGTTGCACTGTGGCTGTGGCGGCGAGCGACCTCTGCGGCGGTCGCGGCGGCGCTGTGGATCGCCTACGGCGCCTACGAGACGCTCATGCACCTGCGCGTGCTGTGCACCGGCGAGTGCAACATCCGCGTCGACCTGCTGCTGTTCTACCCGGTGCTGCTCGTCGCGACGCTCGTCGCGCTGTGGCGGAGCTTGCGGCGGCGAGCGAGGACGGCATGAAGCACGAGGCGATCAACCTGCGCGACAAGCTCGCGCGCTTCTCCGACCAGTGGGCGCCCAAGGTCGTCGCCGAGCTCAACGACTACCAGTTCAAGCTGGTGAAGCTCGAGGGCGAGTTCGTGTGGCATTCGCACGCCGACACCGACGAGGCGTTCATCGTCATCGACGGCCACATGGCGATCGAGCTGCGCGACGGCCGCGTCGAGCTGGGGCCGGGCGAGATGTACGTCGTGCCGAAAGGTGTCGAGCACCGGCCGGTCGCCGCGCGCGAGTGCCACGTCATGCTGGTCGAGCCGCGCGGCGTCGTGAACACCGGCGATGCCGGCGGCGCGTACACGGCGCCGAACGACGTGCGCATCTGACGCGTCGAGCTCCCCGAAACCCGCGCATGCCGATCGAGGCCGTCCTGTTCCCCGACGCGCTGTGCCGTGCCGTCGAGGCGAGCGCGGTGCCGCTGTGCCCGGTCGACGAGAAGACGATCGACGATCGCGCGCGCCGCGCGGGCGTCGACCCCGGCACGCTCGCCGCGCTCGGCAAGGCGGCGGGCGCGCCGTGGGGCAAGGACCAGAAGCTCGCCGCGCTCGCGGCGGGCATCGTGATCGGCGAGCGCGCGCTTCGCAGGAGGTCCGCATGATCGATGTCCATTCCGCTCCCTACGCCGTTCTGCTCCTTCGCGTCGCGCTCGGCGTCATGTTCCTCGCGCACTGCTGGCTCAAGCTCATCGTGTTCAAGCCGGCCGGAACCGTCGCGTGGTTCGAGTCGATCGGCCAGCCCGGCGGCCTCGCGTACGCGACGATCGCCCTGGAGCTCGGCGGCGGCCTCGCGCTGATCCTCGGCGTCTGGCCGCGCGTCGTCGCGCTCGCGCTGGTGCCGCTGATCCTCGGCACGATCTACGCGGTGCACGGCAGGAAAGGCTGGCTGTTCAGCAACGAAGGCGGCGGATGGGAATACCCGGCGTTCTGGGCCGTCGCGCTCGTCGTGCTCTTCCTGCTGGGCGACGGGGCGTACACGCTCGTGCCGTCGCCGACGGTGTTCTGACCCATGAACGCGACCTCCGACGTCCATGACGGCGGCTGCACGTGCCGCCACCTCCGCTTCCGGATGCACGGCGCGCCGCTGTTCGTGCACTGCTGCCACTGCCGCTGGTGCCAGCGCGAGACCGGCGCGTCGTTCGCGCTCAACGCGATGATCGAGGCCGACCGCGTCGAGGTCCTCGCGGGCGAGGTCGACGTCGTGCTCACGCCGTCGAACAGCGGCCGCGGTCAGAAGATCGCGCGCTGCCCGCGATGCCGGATCGCGGTGTGGAGCAACTACGCGGGCGCGGGCGACGCGGTGCGCTTCGTGCGTGTCGGGACGCTCGACGAGCCCGACCGCCTGCCGCCGGACATCCACATCTTCACGATGTCCAAGCAACCGTGGGTGGTCCTTCCGCCCGGCGTGCCGGCGGTTCCGGAGTATTACGATCGCAACGACCACTGGCCGAAGGCGAGCCTCGAACGGCGCGCAGCCCTGCTCGCGCGGGGGCTTCGGTAGAACGGACGTTCGATTCTTCGGGGCCATGTCGATTCGCGGCGTCCCCGATCGTCGTGCTCATGAAGGACCCGAGCCACGATGTCCACACGAGGAGAAACATCATGAAAGTCATGGTTTTCGTCAAGGCGACCCAGGATTCCGAGGCCGGCGTGATGCCGACCCAGGAGCTGATCTCCGCGATGGTCGCCTTCAACGAGGAGCTCATCAAGGCCGGCATCATGCAGAACGGCGACGGCCTCAAGCCAAGCTCGAAAGGCGCCCGCGTGCGCTTCCACGGCAAGCAGCGCACGGTGATCGACGGCCCGTTCGCGGAGACCAAGGAGCTGGTCGCCGGCTTCTGGATCTGGGAGGTGAAGTCGCTCGCCGAGGCGATCGACTGGGTCAAGCGGTGTCCGAACCCGATGCCCGGCGATTCCGAGATCGAGATCCGGCCGTTCTTCGAGGCCTCGGATTTCGGCGCCGAGTTCACGCCCCAGCTGCGCGAGCAACAGGAGCGCCAGCGCGACGCGATCGAGCGGCAGACGCGTTGACCCCAACGAAGGAGCACGCCATGCACGTCCAGAGCTACCTGTTCTTCGACGGCCGCTGCGAGGAAGCGCTCGAGTTCTACAAGCGCGCGGTCGGCGCCGAGGTCACGATGCTGATGCG
>DATBSV010000384.1:0-5957 GCA_036559685.1 Casimicrobiaceae bacterium | reverse complement strand
GCGATCGCGCGGCAGTGGTACGACACCGACAAGGTCGACGTCATCGTCGACGTGCCGAACTCGGGCGTCGCGCTCGCGGTCAACCAGATCACCAAGGACAAGGGCAAGGCGTTCCTCGTCTCGGGCGCCGCGTCGTCCGACCTGACCGGCAAGGCGTGCTCGCCGAACACGATCCACTGGACCTACGACACGTGGATGCTGGCGAACGGCACGGGTAGCGCGATCGTCAAGAGCGGCGGCGACTCGTGGTTCTTCCTGACCGCCGACTACGCGTTCGGCCACGCGCTCGAGCGCGACACCGAGGCGGTCGTCCTGAAGAACGGCGGCAAGGTGCTGGGCAAGGTGCGCGCACCGCTCAACAACCAGGACTTCAGCTCGTTCCTGCTCCAGGCGCAGGCGTCGAAGGCGAAGATCCTCGGCCTCGCGAACGCCGGCGGCGACACGACCAACTCGATCAAGCAGGCGGCCGAGTTCGGCATCGTCAAGGGCGGCATGAACATGGCCGGGCTGCTCGTGTTCCTGACCGACGTCCACGCGCTCGGCCTGCCGACCGCGCAGGGCCTGATCGTCACCAATACGTTCTACTGGGACACGAACGACCAGACGCGGGTGTTCGCGAAGCGCTTCGCCGCCCTCGACAAGGGCATCCACCCGACGATGATCCACGCCGGCGTCTACTCGGCCGTGACGCACTACCTGAAGGCGGTCGAGGCGCTCAAGTCCGACGACGGCACGAAGGTCATCGCGCAGATGAAGGCGATGCCGACCGACGACCCGCTGTTCGGCAAGGGCACGATCCGCGCCGACGGACGCAAGATCCACCCGGCCTACCTCGTCGAGGTCAAGAAGCCGTCCGAGTCGAAGGGGCCGTGGGACTACTACAAGGTCAAGGCGACGATCCCGGCCGACCAGGCGTTCCGTCCGCTCAAAGACGGCGAATGCCCGTTGGTGAAGTAACCGCGCCAAGCCGGAGCGTGGTGCATCGCGACGTTGGAGCGGACGCGGCGAAAGCCGCGCCGCTCAACCGCGCGCAGCCGGTGAGCCATGACTGAAATCTTTGGAGTCCCCACCCAGGCGCTGTTCGGTCAGCTCCTGATCGGGCTCATCAACGGCTCGTTCTACGCGATGCTGTCGCTGGGGCTCGCCGTGATCTTCGGCCTCCTCAACATCATCAATTTCACGCATGGCGCGCAGTACATGCTGGGCGCGTTCTGCGCGTGGTTCCTGCTCGAGCGCTGGGGCATCGGGTACTGGTGGTCGCTGCTCGTCGCGCCGATCGTCATCGCCGCGATCGGCATCGCCATCGAGCGCACGATGCTGTCGCGGCTGTACAAGCTCGACCACCTGTACGGCCTGCTGCTGACGTTCGGGCTCGCGCTGATGATCCAGGGCGTGTTCACCAACGAGTACGGCAGCTCCGGCCAGCCGTACCGCCTGCCCGAGGAGTTCGCCGGCGCGTACAACCTCGGCTTCATGTTCCTGCCGAAGTACCGCGCGTGGGTCGTGCTGGCCTCCGTCGTCGTCTGCTTCGCCACGTGGTACGTGATCGAGCGCACCAAGCTCGGCAGCTACCTTCGCGCCGCGACCGAGAACCCCACCGTCGTCAAGGCGTTCGGCATCAACGTGCCGCGCATGATCACGCTGACCTACGGCTTCGGCGTCGGCCTCGCGGCGTTCGCGGGCGTCATGGCCGCGCCGATCTACCAGGTGAGCCCGCAGATGGGCGCCAACCTGATCATCGTCGTGTTCGCCGTCGTCGTGATCGGCGGCATGGGCTCGATCATGGGCTCGATCCTGACCGGCTTCGGGCTCGGCGTGGTCGAGGGCCTCACCAAGGTCTTCTACCCCGAGGCGTCGAACACCGTGATCTTCGTGATCATGGTGCTCGTGCTGATGGTGAGGCCCGCGGGCCTCTTCGGGAAGGAGCGCTGATGGCGCCGCAGGATCCCGTCGCCGTCCCGACGTCCGCCGCCGCCGCGCCGACCACGCGCGAGGTCGCGGTCGAGGCCGCGTCCGACCCGTCCGCCCGCACGTTCGCGATCGCGACGATCGCGATGACGATCGCGCTCGCCGTCGCGCCGTGGGTCGGCGTCTACCCGGTGTTCCTGATGAAGGCGCTGTGCTTCGCGTTGTTCGCGTGCGCGTTCAACCTGCTGATCGGCTACGCGGGACTGCTCTCGTTCGGCCACGCGATGTTCTTCGGCACGGCGGGCTACGTGTCCGCGCACGCGGCGAAGATCTGGGGCTTCCCGCCCGAATTCGCGATCCTGACCGGCACGCTGGCGGCGACGCTGCTCGGCGGCGTCACCGGCGCGCTGGCGATCCGCCGCCAGGGCATCTACTTCGCGATGATCACGCTCGCGATGGCGCAGATGATCTTTTTCTTCTACCTGCAGGCGCCGTTCACGCACGGCGAGGACGGCATCCAGTCGGTCCCGCGCGGCCGCATGTTCGGCGTGCTCGACCTCACGCAGGTGATGACGATGTACTACGTGGTCCTCGCGATCTTCCTCGCGGGCTTCCTGTTCGTCCGCCGCATCATCCATTCGCCGTTCGGGCAGGTGCTGAAGGCGATCCGCGAGAACGAGCCGCGCGCGATCTCGCTCGGCTACGACGCCGACCGCTATAAGCTGATCGCGTTCGTGCTCTCGTCGGCGCTGGCCGGCGTCGCGGGCGCGACCAAGGCGATCGTGTTCCAGCTCGCGTCGCTGACCGACGTCCAGTGGCAGATGTCGGGCGAGGTCGTGCTGATGACGCTGCTGGGCGGCATGGGCACCGTGTTCGGGCCGGTCGTCGGCGCGTTCACGATCATTTCGCTCGAGCATTTTCTCGCCGACCGCGGTCAATGGGTGACCGTGATCACCGGCGGGATCTTCGTCGTGTGCGTCCTCGCGTTCCGGCGCGGCGTCGTGGGAGAGGTGGCGGCATGGTGGGCCAAGCGTCGCGGTTGATCATTGCCCTCGGGCTGGCGGCGCTCGCCGCGGTCGCGCACGCGGAAACCTTCTCGGTGCGCGGCGGGTGCCGCGACGGCTACGCGCACGGTGTTTACGAGCTGCGCGACGCGGCCGGCAAGCTGCGCGCGCAGGGCGCCTTCAACCGCGGTGCGCGTACCTCGTCGTTCATCTACTGGACGTCCAGCGGCATTCGCGTCGCGCACATCCCGTATGACGACGGCGTCGTGAGCGGAACGGTGGCGCTGTGGTACTCGCAAACGCTTCCGGGACGCGAGTCGCGCCAGAAGCTCGAGGCCGCCTACGCGAAGGGCCAGCGCCACGGGCCTACTCGCTCGTGGTTCCCGAACGGCCGCCCGCGCGGTGAGTACGGCTACGAGAACGGCGCGCTCGTGAGCGCGAAGGCCTGGAACGCGGTCGGCGTCGTGCTCGGCGACGAGGACGCGCGTACGCAGGCGGCGCGCGATGCCAGCGAGGACGCGAAGTACTACGCCTCGCTCGACGTGATCGTCGAGGCGAACCTGCCGGCCTGCGAGCCCGCCGCGATCGGCAACGGCACCAAATCCTGACGGCCCGCGCCGTCCATGCACCGCACCGGTGCGCCCTTGTGGCGACCCGGGGTTCGCGCTAGATTGCCCCGCTTCCAAGCTCCCGTTCGAAAGGCCCGTCCATGCGCATCGTCCCGCTCCGCCGTACCCTCGGCGCCGTCGTCCTGGCCGTCGCCCTCGCGACGCCGGTGGCCGCCCAGGACCTCAAGATCGCCGTCGCCGCCGACGTGACGTCGATCGATCCGCACTTCTTCAACCTGTTCCCGAACAACAACATCGCCGAGCACATCTTCGACAAGCTCGTGCAGATGGACGCGGACTCGCGGATGATCCCCGGGCTCGCGACGTCGTGGAAGGCGCTCGACGCGACGACCTGGGAGTTCAAGCTGCGCCGCGGCGTCAAGTTCCACGACGGCAGCGAGCTGACGGCCGACGACGTCGCGTTCTCGATCGACCGCGTCGCCAAGATCCCGAACAGCCCCGGCCCGTTCGTCGCCTACACCAAGGCGATCACCTCGGTCCAGATCGTCGACCCGTACACGATCCGCTTCAAGACCGCGGCGCCGCATCCGCTGATGCCCAACGACCTGTCGACGATCTACATCGTCAGCAAGAAGGTCGCGACGGGGATGTCGACCGAGGACTTCAACTCGGGCAAGGCGACGGTCGGCAGCGGCCGCTTCAAGTTCGTCCGCTACGCCAATGGCGACCGCGTCGAGCTGGCGCGCAACGACGCCTACTGGGGCGAGAAGCCGCCCTTCGACAAGGTCACGTTCCGGATCATCAAGAACGAGGCCGCCCGCGTCGCGGCGCTGCTGTCGGGCGACGTGGACGCGATCGAGCAGCCGCCGATCGCCGACCTCGCGCGCGTGAAGTCGGACCCGCGCTTCACGGTGAGCTCGAAGATCTCGCACCGCGTGATCTACTTCAACTTCGACCACCTCGACCGCTCGAGCCCGTTCGTCACCGGCAAGGACGGTAAGCCGCTCGCGAAGAACCCGTTCCTCGACCTTCGCGTGCGCAAGGCGATCAGCAAGGCGATCAACCGTCCGGCGATCGCCGAGCGCGTGATGGAAGGGCAGGCGACGCCCGCCGGCCAGCTCGTCTCCGAGAAACTCTTCGGCAACGTGCCGGGCATGAAGGCTGAGGCCTACGATCCCGAAGGCGCCAAAAAGCTGCTCGCCGAGGCCGGCTATCCGGACGGCTTCAACGTGACCATCCATGGCCCGTCCGGCCGCTATGTGAACGACGAGAAGATCGTGCAGGCCGTCGCCCAGATGCTGACGCGCGTCGGCATCGTTTCCAAGGTCGAGACCGCGCCGATGGGCCCGTACTCGGGCCGAGCGAGCAAGCAGGAATTCAGCTTCCACATGGTCGGCTGGGGAGCGTCGACCGGCGAGGCGTCCTCGCCGTTGCGCTCGCTGCTCGCGACGTTCAACCGCGACAAGGGGCTCGGCGCCGTCAACTGGGGCCGCTACAGCAATCCGAAGGTCGACTACGTGATCGAGCAGGCGCTCCAGCAGGTGGACGACGAGAACCGCCGCGCGATGCTGCAGCAGGCCACCAAGCTGTCGATGGACGACCTAGGCATCATGCCGGTGCATTTCCAGTACACGATCTGGGCGACCAAGAAGGGCGTCTCCTACACGCCGCGCACCGACGAGTACACGCTGGCGTTCCAGTTCCGGCCGAAGGGCTGAGCCAGAACAGCGGTCGGCGGTCGGCGGTCGTATCGGGCGCCGACCGCCGCCTTTCCGATGTTGGTCTTCATCATCCGAAGGAGCCTCCAGAGCGTCGTCGTGCTGCTGGCGATGTCGGTGATCGTCTTCGTCGGCGTCTACGCGATCGGCAACCCGATCGACATCCTGATCAACCCGCAGGCCGACCAGATCGACCGCGAGCGCGCGATCGCCGCGCTCGGGCTCGACAAGCCGCTGTGGGAGCAATACCTCGTGTTCCTGCGCGGGGCGGTCACCGGGGACCTCGGCCGCTCGTTCGTCCACGCGACCCCGGCGCTCAAGCTCATCCTCGAGAAGATGCCGGCGACGCTCGAGCTCGCCTCCACGGCGATGCTGATCGCGATCGTGCTCGGCATCCCGCTCGGGCTGTGGGCAGGCCTGCGGCCCCACGCGTTCTCGGGCCGGGCGATCATGGCCGGGTCGATCCTCGGCTTCTCGCTGCCGACGTTCTGGGTCGGCCTGATGCTGATCATGGTGTTCTCGGTCATGCTCGGCTGGCTGCCGAGCAACGGCCGCGGCACCACCGTCGACGTGCTCGGCGTGCCGCTGTCGTTCCTGACCGTCGACGGGTTGCGCCATCTCGCGATGCCGGCGACCAACCTGGCGCTGTTCAACGTCGCGCTCCTGATCCGCCTCACGCGCTCGGGCGCACACGAGGCGCTCATGCAGGACTACGTGAAGTTCGCGCGCGCGAAGGGGCTGTCGAACCGGCGCGTCAT
>DATBSV010000383.1:0-33231 GCA_036559685.1 Casimicrobiaceae bacterium | reverse complement strand
CCGATCAGCCAGCTCGCGTTCACGCTGAGCAACGGCTTCACGTTCGTCGAGGCCTACCTCGCGCGCGGGATGCACATCGACGACTTCGCGCCGAATCTGTCCTTCTTTTTCAGCAACGGGATGGACCCCGAATACTCGGTGCTGGGTCGCGTGGCGCGGCGCATCTGGTCGGTGGCGATGCGCGAGAAGTACGGCGCGAACGACCGCTCGCAGAAGCTCAAGTACCACTGCCAGACGTCGGGCCGTAGCCTCCATGCGCAGGAGATTTCGTTCAACGATATCCGCACCACCCTGCAGGCGCTGATCGCGACCTACGACAACGCCAACTCGCTGCACACGAATGCCTACGACGAAGCGATCACCACGCCGACCGAGGAGAGCGTTCGCCGCGCGATGGCGATCCAGCTCGTGATCAACCGCGAGTGGGGCCTCGCGAAGAACGAGAACCCGAGCCAGGGCAGCTTCATCATCGACGACCTGACCGACCTGGTCGAGGAAGCGGTCCTCAAGGAGTTCGAGTCGATCAGCGAGCGAGGCGGGGTTCTGGGCGCGATGGAGACCGGCTACCAGCGCGGCAAGATCCAGGAGGAGTCGATGTACTACGAGCACAAGAAGCACGACGGCTCGTATCCGATCATCGGCGTCAACACCTTCCGCAATCCTCACAGCGATCAGCCGCCGCCGAAGGTCGAACTCGCGCGGTCGACATCAGAGGAGAAGGAGTCGCAGCTGAAGCGGCTTTCAGACTTCCACCGCCGTCACGTCAAGGAGGCGCCGGCGGCGCTCGAGAAGCTCCAGCAGGCGGTGATTCAGAACAGGAACGTCTTCGAGGAGCTGATGAGCGCGGTGAGGGTGTGCTCGTTGGGGCAGATCACCAGCGCCCTGTTCGAGGTTGGGGGGCAGTACCGGCGGAGCATGTGAGCCGTCCACGCATGAAACTCGCGACCGCCCTCGTCGCGTCGATGCTCGCTACCGCCGTCGCCGGCGCGACGCCGTCGATCGCGCCGTTGCCGCGATGGCTGAGCGATACCGGTTACGGCGCGCCGGAGATGCAATCGTTCACGCCGCGCTACCCGCTGTGGTCGGACGGCGCAGCCAAGCGCCGCTGGATCTTGCTGCCGGCCGGGACGTCGATCGACACCTCGAATGTCGAGGCGTGGAACTTCCCGCCAGGAACGAAGCTTTGGAAGGAGTTCGCGTTCGACAGCCCCATCGAGACGCGATTGATCGAGCGGCTGGCGGACGGCTCGTGGCGTTTCGCGACCTACCTCTGGCTCGCGGACGGCCGCGATGCCGAGCTCGCGCATGAAGCGGGCTTGCGGACGTATCCCGTGTCGAGCGCGCCGGACGGCCGCTACACGATCCTGTCGCGCAACGATTGCCTCGCGTGCCATGAAGGGCCCGCCGTGCCGGTGCTCGGCTACAGCGCGGTGCAGCTCGAGTCGCCGCCGCTCCCGCCCGCGCTGGGCTACCTGCACGCCAACTGCGGCCATTGCCACAATTCGACGGGGGCCGTCGCCGGCGTCGATCTCGTGCTGGCGCAAAGTGCGGCCAACCCGCAGGCGAGCGCCGAAGCGACGCGCGCGTCGCTGTTCGGCCGCGCGAGCCGTTTTCGATCGCGTGACGGCAGCGCCTCCAGCCGTGACCACGTGATCGTCGAGCGCATGCATTCCACCAATCCGTACACGCGCATGCCGCCGATCGGCGTGCAAGTCGTCGACCGCGAGGGCGTCGCCCTCGTCGAAGCCTGGATTCGACAGACCTCGGAGGAGACCCCACGATGAAACGCACCATGGCATTTCTCGTCGTCGTCGTGCTCGTCGGCGCGGGCGCAGCGCTCGCCGCCGACCCGGCCACCGTTGCGCGCGGCAAGTACCTCGTCACCGTCGCCGGGTGCAACGACTGCCACACGCCGTGGATCGTCGGGCCGAACGGTCCCGAGCCCGACATGACGCGCATGCTCTCGGGCCATCCGCAGTCCTTCGTCGTCAAGTCGCCAGCGAAGACGCCCGACGACCCGTGGATCATGACGGCCGCGGTGACCAACACCGCATGGTCGGGCCCGTGGGGCGTGAGCTTCACCGCGAACCTGACGCCCGATCCCGAGACCGGGCTCGGCCAGTGGACGCAGCGCAACTTCACGGACACGATCCGCAGCGGCCGGCATCACGGGCGCGGGCGCGAGATCCTGCCGCCGATGCCGATCCGGATGTACCGCAACTTCACCGACGACGACCTCGAGGCGATCTTCGGCTACCTCGGCACGATCCCGGCGGTGAAGAACCGGGTGCCGGAGCCGTTGCCGCCGACTGCGCCAGTCGCGGGAAAGTGATCGCGAGCGAGCGCTACTCGACCCCGCCCGACGCGAACGCCGCGCGACCTGCGGGCGACGCGAGGACGCGGAGCACCGCGCGCGCCGCGTCGGCGTTCTTCGCAGCGGTCATCACCGCGGCTTCGTAGGCCGTGAAGTTCTGCACGTCGGCAGGCAGCGGCCCCGCGAGCTTCAGCCCCTTCGGCTCGAACTGCCGGATCTCGGTGATCGCGCCGAAGCCGATCTCGCGGCCGGTACCGCGGATCACGTGCTCCATGACCGATGCGCCGTCGGGATAGCGCGTCGTCTTCGGCTTGATCGCGTCGAGGATGCCGAGCTGCGCGAAGAGCGTGTCGAGGTAGATGCCGGTCGAGGCGGTGTTGTAGACGACCGTTTCGGCGGCGAGCACCGCGCGCTTCAGCGCATCGACGCTCGACACGTCGGGCAGTGGCGCGCCGGCCTTCACGACGATGCCGGCGCCGACGCGGCCGACCGGCGTCTTCGTCTCCGCGACGATCTGCCCGTTCTTCTGCGCCTGCGCGAGCGCCGGCGGCGGCGAGATCATGATGTCGAACGCTTCACCGTCGGCGAGGCGCTTCGCGATCTGCGGGCCCGTGTTGAACCGGATGACGAGCGAGTGTCCGGTCTCGCGCTTCGCGACCTCGGCGAACGCGTGCAGGCCGGGCTCGACCGCGCCGGCGGAGAGCACGGTCAGCTCAACCGCGGTCGCCGGCGACACGAACGCCGCGGCGAAAACGAGTGCAACGCGGCGGATCAACGAACGCGTCGCGCGCGCAGCGCGATCGCGCCGAGAAGCATGAGGCTGAGCGCCGCAATGGCCTGCCACCACGGCGTCGTGGCCGGGATGCCCACCGAGCCTTGCAGGTCACCGCAGTACGTCTGGAACGCGGCGGACACCCAGCCGGCCGTGTCCGCACGGAAGTTGGAGCCGAAGGCCTCGTTTGCGTCGAGGTCGAAATTGCCCGAGAACGGCATGGAGCAGTTGTCCCAGGCCATCGGCAGGTCGACATTCTTGTTGGTGAACAGGAAATGCAGGCCTCCGCACGTCGAGAAGAAGCCGCCGGCGCTGTCGGAATTGACCGGACCGAAGTCGCCGGTGTTCCAGAAGTTCGCGACGCCGCTGTAGGTCGCGAAGGCGGACGAGCCGTTCTGGAAGTCCACGCGGATGCCGACGCGGTTCGCGCGCTGGTTCGCGCAGACGCCCCAGATGTTGACGGGAAGCTCGCCGGCTCCGCTTTCGAGGTCGGTCCACTGCGCGATGCGAGGCATTCCATCGAGTGTCGTTTGCGCGGAGACGGGCGCGACGGCGAACAGCGCGAAGGCGATGGCGACGATCAAGCGCATGGTGACCTCCCCTGAGGACGTGCGGCGCCATTGTGATCGCGCCGGCGGCGGTTCCGCAAGTGTCGACTCCGGGCAGCCCCCGGTCGATCGTTCCGTGCACGGGACGAAAAAAAGCCCGCCATGCGGCGGGCTTGGAGAGACTTTCGTGGTCGCTATTGCTGCGAATAGGTGCGGGCCGATTGCGACGTCTGGTTCCGCTCGCCGGTGACCGGCTTGTCCGAACGCCGCTCGTCGCGGATGTTCGCGGTGGTCGGATCGCGCGGCTTGGTCACGCGATTGTCGTAGTGCGGTTGCTGCTGTTGCGGGCGGTTGGTCTGGTAGGGCGGGTTGTAGTGCGGCGAATGGTTGCCGCGGCTGTCGTACCGCGCGGGGCGGCTGTCCCACTGGTTGCCATTCCAATGCCGCTCGTACGGCCATGGCCTCACGACCGGCTGGTAGTAGCGCGGCGCCGGCGTGTACCACCAGTTCGCCGGACGGCCGTACCAGTACGCGCGGTTGCCGTACCACGGGCGCCCGCGGTAGTACGAGTCCCAGTAGTTGCCGACCGAGAACGAGATGATCGGGAAGCCGAGCGACGGCCCCGCGCTGATCACGGTCACCGGCTGGTTGCGGTAGGGATACGACAGGTAATCGGCGTAGACCCAGCCGCGCTGCGGGCCTGCGGTGACGTCGCACCAGCTGTAGCCTTCGACGCAGCCATTCACCTGGACGTACGCGCCTGCCGGAATCGACGCGACCAGCGGGAATTGCGGGTTCGGACCGGCGCGCATGTTGGTCGTCCGGTTCGTGTACGCCTCCTGCGCGAACGCGGCGATCGGCGCGAGCATAGCGACGCCCAGGATCCAGCCCAGTGCCTGCTTGCGGTTCATGGCGACTCCTCAGGCCCAATAGGGGCCGACAATCCGACAACGTAACCCCGATCGGCCCGGTTGACCATTGAAACGACTCGCAACACTGCGTCCGCGACCCTCCTACGCTCCCTGGGGCGGCCGGCGACGCGTGCGCCGCAGCGCGAGGTCGAGCGCCACGCGAGCGACGCGCGAGAGCTGGCCGTGCCTGGCGAGGTCGGCCAGCACCGCTCGGTCGCTCAGGTCGAGGGAGAGCGAGTCGCTCCAGTCCTGCTCGGCGATCTTCGCCAGCGGTGCGACGACGGCCGGATCGTCGACCTCGATGGCCAGGTCGCGGCGCGCGTCGAAGCTGCCTGGCGTCAGGTTGACCGAGCCGACGATCGCGCGGGCGCCGTCGGCGATCATCACCTTGCCGTGCAGCTTCAGGCCCTTCATCCGGTGCACCTTTGCTCCGGCGTCCTGCATCGCGCGGAGGCCAGCGAGTCCCTCGACGAGCTTCGCTTCCTTGAGCGCGTGCGGTCGGCGCGCGAGCGCCCGGACGTCGACGCCGCGATTCGCGGCGCGAACGATGCGCTCGACGACGACCGGATCCTGGTAGCGCTCGTTCTGCAGCCATAACGTGGACGTCGCCGCGTCGACGAAGCGCGCGAATCGCTCGCGCGCGTTGCGGTTGCACCACACGAGCGCCGATGACACAGGCGGCGCGAACGGCACGCGAGCCCAGTCGGCGTCGAAGCACGCGGCGATCTCGTCGACTTCGTCGCGCTCGGTCGTCGCGACCGCGAAGTCGCGCGTCTTGCGCAGGTTGCGCTTCTCCCAGTTGAGCGACATCACATACGCAGCGGTACCATCGACGACGAGCGACTTCTCGTGCGTCAGCTCGAACGCCGGGCTGCTGTCCTGCACCGCGACGCCGGCCGCGACAAGCGCGTACCGCGATGCGACGTTGTCCTCCTTGCCGTTCCGCCGAGCGGGATTGAGCATGACGCGCACCATTAGCCCGCGACCATGCGCGGCGATGAGCTCGCCGATCAGCTTCTCGTGGGTCAGCACGAACATCTTGAGGCGCAGCGACGACGTCGCACCGCGGATCGCGTCGACGAGCGGCGCCGCGCCGTCGTCGGGGAGGATGACCAGGCCGCGGCCCATGTCAGTGCGACGCGCAGCGCATCTCGCGGCCGGTGACCGCGCAGGTCGCCAGCGTCGCGCCGTCGACGTCGTACGCGCGCGCGGACCACGCGTCGCCGTCGCGGTCGGCCACGAGATAGCCGAAGCGGTGGCTCGCGACGAGGCCGGCGACCGTCGTCCCCGGCGCCGGCGCGAGGCCCGGCGGAAACGGCGACGGCAGCGGATCGTCGAGCGTGTCGCCGCCGTGGCCGGTAACGAGCTGCGGCGGATGGTCCGACGCGAAGCTCACGGCCTCGAACACGTGGTTGTGGCCGGAGACGAGCATCTTCACGTGCGGCGGGAAGTACGCTTCGCCGTTCAGCGACCGCAGCACCGCGAGCAGGCCGGCGTTGCCCAGGTGCGGAGACAGCGGGCGCGACGGATTCGCGGCGAACGCGAGCGGCGGATGGTGCGACAGGAACCACGCGCTCGTGTCGCTTTGGACGAGCAGGCGCTGCATCTGCTCGCGGTAGGTGCGGAACAGCGCGCCGTCCGGTGCGATCGGCGCGTTGCCGACGCTCGCCGAGTCGAAGACAAGCGCGCGCCATCCGCCGCCGAGCGGCACCGCGTAGGGCTCGCTGACTTCACCTGTTGCGTCGTCGCGCGCGTCGTCGCAATCACGGCCGCGCTCGAGCGACCGCGGATCGAGGAAGCGCCACCAGCCCTGGCCCGCGCGGGTGCACATTTCGTGGTTGCCGCGCACGACGATCCACGGCGCGGCCTCGAGCAGCGGCCGCGCCGGCGTGAAGAGATCGGCATCCCAGCTGTCCCAGCCGTAGCCCCACGGGCTTCCGCGGCAGCCGTCCGACGCGGGCGGGCACGGGCTCTCGCGGTAGTGGTAATCGCCGACGTGGATCACGAGGTCCGGATTCGTTGCCGCGGCCGCGCGCGCGACGCGCGCGAACGGCCAGCGCGCGGGGTCGACGCAGGGCTGCGCGTCCGTCGGCCCGAGGATGCGGCAGCCGGTGTCGCCGAGCACGACGATGCGCCGCGGGTCGGCCTTCGGCAGCGGCAGGTCGCGACCGGCATGGACCACGCGGCGTGCGTCGCGCGGGATCGCGAGCTCGCACGTCGTCACCGGGAACGCGGCGGACTTCGACAGCGCGGACGGCGTCACCGACGCGCGCTGCGCAATCGTGCCGGCCGCACGGCGCAACGCTGTCGCCCGCGAGACGCCGTCGACGATCAGCGGCGGGCACGTCGCGGACGCCGTGATCAGGCGCGCGGTCGCGCGGCCGTCGGGGCCGACGACGACGTAGGCGTGGTCGCGCGGCGCGACCGGAGCGGTCGGCGGCCCTGCGCAGGCCGCGACGAGCGCGGCGAGCGCGAGCCACGGCGACCTCAGCATCCCGGCCCGCCGCCGGCCGCTTTCTGCGGAAGCGTGAGGTCGAACTCGAGATCCCAGTTGAACGGCGGCTTCTTGTTGGGGATCGCGCCGGTGATGCGTCCGGTCAGCTTGCCGCCCTTCTTGAGGTCGCCGGCCAGCCGCTCGATCTTGATGCTCTTGTCCTTGGCCGGATCCAGCACCCACTGGTCCTGCGTGCCGAGGTCCATCACCGTCGCGTGCTTGAAGGCGATCTCGACCGACTTCGCGGTCTTCGGCGAGGCGGTCGCGCTGCCGCCGCCCGGGCAGAATCCGACGTGCACGAGGGTGCGCCCCTTCTTGAAGCGATCCTCGGAGCTCGAGAGCTGGAAGAACTCGCGCTCCTCCTGCGTGATCGGCGTGCTCGAGAACCAGATCGTCAAGCCCTGGCTCGATTCGTAGTACGCGACCTCGCAGTACGCGAGGTCGAACGCCTGCCCGCCCATCACGCCCTTGGCCTTGCACTTGTTCTGCGCCAGGGCGCCGGTCGGGATCGCGGCGAGCGCCGCGGCGAGAACGATTGCGGATGCGATCTTCATCACGCCTCCCTTAAGGTCATGAGATGCCGCTCGCGAATCCTACGCTTCGTCAGGGCATCAAGCGATCACATGAAGCAGGGCCCGAACTCGCGCACCTCGACGGTCGCCCACTCGGCGGCCGGGATGCGGCTCGCGATCGCGACCGCCTCGTCGCGGGTCGCGCAGTCGACGAGGAAATAGCCGCCGACCATCTCCTTCGATTCGGAAAACGGGCCGTCGACGAGCGTGCGCTTGCCGTGGCGCACGCTCACGCGCACGCCCTCGGTATCGGTACGCAGCGACTGCGCCGCACTCAAGACACCGCGCGATTTCAATTCCTCGGCGAAGCGCAGCATCTTGTCGTACGCCGCGCGGCCCTCCGCCTCGGTGCGCGTCGCGCGCTGGCCGTGCGGCTCCAGGATCATCAGCATGTACTGCATTCGCGTCACCCTCCAGGCAATACGGTAGCGTAGCGCGCGAGCGCGCGCAGGTCAGGCTCGACGCCGAGGCCCGGCGCGTCGCCAAGCGTCGCGACGCCGTCGTCGAGGTCGAGCGGGAAGACGTCCTCGCGCAGCGGATTGGGATTCGCGTCGACCTCGACGAGGCTCGACGCCGTCCCGAACGCCGCGGTCAGGTGCATCGACGCGGCGAGGCCCACGCCACCGGCGAGCCAGTGCGGGCACATCGTCGCGCCGCGCGATGCTGCGTAGCGCGCGACCTCCGCGCCGCCGCTGACGCCGCCCCACTTGCCGACGTCCGGCTGCACGAACGCGAGGACCCCGGCATCGATCGCGCCGCGGAACGCGTCGGCGCCGCGCAGGTTCTCGCCCGCCGCGAGCGGCGCGCCGCACGATGAAGCGAGCGCGCGCCAGTCGTCCATCGGCGCGTCGGCGCGCAGCGGCTCCTCGACCCAGTGGAGCCCGAACGGCGCGAGCTCGGCGACGCGGGCTCGCGCATCGCCGGCCGTCCACGCCTGGTTGGCGTCGACCATGATCGTGGCTTCGGCGCCGAGCGCATCTCGCAGCGCGGCGAGGTTCGCGACGTCGCGCTCGGTGCCGAAACCGACCTTGAGCTTGAACGCACGAAAGCCCGCGGCGACCTTCGCGAGCGCGGTCGCCGCGACGTCGTCGGGCCCGAGGCCGCTCGCGTAGACGCGCACGCGCGGCGAGGCTCCGCCGAGGTGCTTCCACAGCGGCACGCCCGCGCGGCGCGCGCAAAGGTCCCACGCCGCCTGGTCGATCGCGCCGATCACCTGCGCGAACGGCCCGGGCTCGCCGCACTGGATCGCCATCAGCTGCGTGCGCCGGTCGAGCGACGCGCGCAGCGCGTCTGGATCGTCGGCACTCGCGCCCGCGACGAGCGGTGCGAACACCTTCGCGGCCAGCGTCGCGCGATGAAGCGCGCCGCCGGGCGGGAAGTTCGCGAACACTTCGCCCCAGCCGTGCGCACCGTCGCTCGCCTCGAGGCGCACGAGCACCATCGGGCGCGACGCGATCGCGCCGAACGCATTGCGCACGGGTGCCGCGAGCGGCGCGTGGAACGCGTGGACGTCGAGGCGGACGATCGTCGTGGGCATCGGCGTGCGATGATTCGGGGCGCTATTGCGAAGGGAGAGATGGTATGCGAATCGTTCGTGCGGCGGGATGGCGGTGCGCGCTGGCCGTGCTGGCGCTCGTGGTTGCGGGCGCGGCGTCGGCGCAACCCTATCCGTCGAAGCCGATCCGGCTGATCGTGCCGTTCCCGCCCGGCGGCGCGGTCGATTTCTACGCGCGCGTCGCGCAGCAGCCGTTGTCGGACGCGCTCGGCGTGCCGGTCGTGATCGAGAACAAGGCCGGCGCGAGCGGCATGGTCGGCATCGACGCCGTCGCCAAGGCGCCGCCCGACGGCTACACGCTGGGGCTCGGCAATATCGCGTCGCTCGCGATCAACGTCGGGATCTACGACAAGATGCCCTACGACCCGGCGAAGGACTTGTCGCCGGTCACGCATACGATCGACGTCAATTACGCGCTGGTCGTGCACCCGTCGCTCGCGGCGCGCACGGTGGGCGAGCTCGTCGCCTACGCGAAGGCGAATCCCGGCAAGGTCGCGTACGGCTCCGCGGGCAGCGGCAGCCTGCCGCACCTCGCGATGGAGAGCTTCAAGGCCGCGACCGGCACCGACATCGTGCACGTGCCGTACAAGGGTGGCGGTCCGATGGTCACCGACCTCCTGGGCGGCACCGTGCAGGTCGTGATCGCGGACCAGGCGAACCTGATGCCGCACGTGAAATCCGGGAAGCTCCGCGCGATCGCGGTCGCGAGCCCGAAGCGGTCGGCGAACTATCCGGAGCTGCCGACGATCGGCGACACGCTGCCCGCCTTCCAGGCCGTCGCGTGGAACGGTCTCGTCGGGCCCGCGGGCATGCCGCCCGACGTCGTCGCGAAGCTCAACGCGGCGGTCGTGAAGGTGATGGCGCAGCCCGACGTGGTCGCGAAACTGAACGGCGGCGGGCTCGACGTCGTCGGCGACGCGCCCGACGAGTTCGGGCGCTTCATCCGTTCCGAGATCGCCAAATGGTCGGCGATCGCGAAGCAGGTCGGCGCGAAGGCGGACTAGAACGTATCGCGCGACCAGCCGCCGGACGCGGCGTCATCGGTGCTGGCGCGGCTGAGACCGATGTCGAGGAGCTCGCGATCGCTCATCGCGGCGAGGTCGTCGCGATCCTGCGCCGCGCGGCGGCGCGTCGCGAGCCAGGCGTCGAGCGCGCGCGCCTTCGCGATGGCGTAATCGGCGATCCGCCCGAGCGTGTCGGTCGGCGCGGTGAGGACGGTCGGGTCGGTGCATGTGTTCATCGCTATCTCCATTTCGATGCGGCTTGTGGGTCGGGCTTCAGCCCGACGCTTTTCGCTTCGCGGCGGCATGAGCCGCGATCTGGGGCCCGCGTCGCCCGACGACCTCGACCGCGGGCAGCAGGACCGTCGCCTCCGACGTGCGGTCCTCGGCGACGACGGCGGTCGGCGCCTTGGCGGCCGAAACGGCCGGGGCCGCGGGATGCAGCGCGATCGCCGCGAAGAGACCGGCCGCGGCCAGCGTGGCGGGTCCAAGCAGCTCGTCGACATGGGGCATGGCTTTCTCCGGTTCGTTTTGGTACGCTGGTCATCCTAGACACCCAGACGTGCCCATGGAAGCGACCATTTCTTACCTTTCTGGTCGTTTTGGCTAACCAGTCATGCCCAGCTCGCGGCTCCCGCTCAACACCCTGACGGCCTTCCGCGAGGTCGCGGAGCTGCAGAACCTGCGCGCCGCCGCCGAGGCGCTGCACCTGACGCACAGCGCGGTGAGCCAGCAGATCCGCGGGCTCGAGGACCAGCTCGGCTTCCCGCTGTTCGAGCGGCGCGGCCGACGCGTCGTGCTCAATCCCGCGGGGCAGGCGCTGTTGCGCAGCGTGCAAACGGCGCTCGCGACGCTCGACGACGGTGTGCAGGCCGCGGCCGCCGCGGCGACCGGCGAGGCTCAGCGGCTGCGCGTGACCGTGCTGCCGTCGTTCGCGAACCGCTGGATGCTTCCGCGCATCGCCCGCTGGCGCGAGCGCCATCCCACGCTCGCGCTCGAGATCGACGCGTCGTTCCGCGCCGTCGACCTGCAGCGCGAGGGTTTCCACGCCGCGGTGCGGCAGGGCATCGGCCCCTGGGCCGGCCTCGAGTCGGAGCGATTGTTCGAGCAGCCGCCGATCATCGTCGTCGGCTCGTCGTCGGCCGCGCGACGGTTGCTGGGCGCGCAGCCCGAGGCGCTCGCGCGCGAGCCGCTGCTCGGCGACAGCGACCTGTGGAAGCACTGGTTCGCCGCCGCGGGCGTCAAGACCAACGTGCGCACCGTCGCGGTCTTCAACGACGCCGGCCTGATGCTGCAGGCCGCCGAGCAGAACCTCGGCCTCGCGCTCGCGCGCGAGCTGCTCGCCGCCGATGCGCTGTGCGACGGCAGGCTGGTCCAGCTGTCGCCGATCTCGGTGACGCACGAGGACGCGCAGCCCTACCACCTCGTCTATCCGCCGAACCTGCGCGACTGGCCGCCGCTCGCGTCGTTCCGCGACTGGCTGCGCGACGAGATCGATGCATCGCTCAAGGAGCTGCATCCGCCGGCGAAAACGCGCAAGGCGAAGAAGGCCACATGAGCGCGCCGCTGGTGAGCTGCCTGATGGTGACGCAGCCGGTACCGCAGCGGCTTCCGTATTTCAAGCAGACGGTCGCCGATTACCTTCGGCAGACCCATGCGCCGCGCGAGCTCGTCGTCGTGCTCGATCGCGGCGACGCCGCGACGCGCGAGGCGTTCCTCGCTCACGTCGCCTCGCTGGCGCGCGACGACATCCGCGTCGTGGAGCCTCCCGGCAAGCTGACGCTAGGCGCGCTGCGCAACCAGAGCTTCGCGCACGCGCGCGGCGAGCTCGTGTGCCAATGGGACGACGACGAGCTGTTCCATCCCGAGCGTGTGGCGACGCAGGTCGGCCTGCTGCGCGAGCTCGGCGCCGAAGCGACGTGCCTCGAGGAAGTGCTGCACTACTTCCCGGCGACGCGGTCGCTGTACTGCATCAACTTCCGCAAGACGGTGCCGCGGGCCATGCCGGGATCGCTGCTGATGCGCCGCGGCTTGCCGGTCAGGTATCCGGAGGACGGTCCCAAGGCCGAGCGCGGCGAGGACACGGCGCTGGTCGCGCAGCTCCACGCGCTCGGCACGTTCCGCGTCGCAACCGGCCACGCGCATCTCTACGTTTACCAGAGCCACGGCGCGAACACGTGGAACGACGAGCACCACCGGATGCTGGCGAAAGAGCTGTCGCTGTCGAAGGCGCTCCTGCAACGGCGCGAGGCGCAGATTCGCGCCGGACTCGCGCCGATCGACTTCGGTCCCGGCGAGGTGACGGTGACCGGCTACAACGGCGTCGCGTTCGTGCTCGGCGTTCCGCGCTGAACCGCGATGCGGTCGCGGAACACGAGCGCGCCGGTCGCGTCGTCGACCGTCGTCTGCGCAACGGCGTCCCCGTCGAGGCGCTGCAGCGTGTGCCACAGCGGCGGGAGCCGCACGCTCGGCGCGAGATTGAACACGCGCGGCAATACCTGCGTCGTCATCCGGTGGTCGACGCGGCCGAAATAGTAGTCGCGCCACGCGCTGTCGCGTCCGCCGGCCGCCAGGTCCGCCGCCGCGCTGTCGAACGGTCGCCAGGTTCCGTCAATCCACGCCTCGGCCCAGTAGTGGCCCGAGGGTGTGGCCGGCGTGAGCAGGTAGCCGGACACGAGGCGCGCGGGGATGCCGTGCGCGCGGCACAGCGCGACGAGCAGCGCCGAGGCCATCTGGCAGTCGCACCAGCGGCTCTCGAGCACGGTGTCGAGCGGCGCGCCGCGATCGAGGCGGTCGTAGTGGATGGCGCCGATCGTGATCTCGTCGGTCAGGAAGTCGACGAAGCGATCGAGGACCGCGAGCGGCTCGTGCACGCCCGCCGCCAGTCGCGCGGCGAGCGCCGCAACGCGCTCGCTCACCTTGACAAGCCCTTCGGACGCGCGCGTGTAGAGAGCCGCTTGCGCGGCATCGAGCGCGACGCGCTCGCGTCCGCGTCGCGACGGGTCCGACCAGAACGACACGCGCACGCCGATCGGGATCGTCGCCGTGCCCGGGTGCGGCAGGCGCACGTCGAGGCGGCCCGGCGAAATCTCGACCTTCGCGTCCGCAGGCCCCGCATATTCGATAGCGATGCCGTCGAGCGTGCCGTCGTCGACCGGCAGCGGCACGCGCAGCAGCAGCGGTTCGCCACGCGCACCGCGCGCGATGTCGAACGTGCGCTCGAGAGAAACGTCGAAGCGGGTGCGGCCCAGCGTGTCGACGCGCGGCGGCGACTGCGTCGACGGCGCACCCTCGTGGAACGCGAGCACCAGCGCGCGGCTCTGCGCCACCGCGCGCGGGAGGAACGGGTCGTCGAGCGCGCGTCCCGCGTGCTTGTAGAACCCGATCACCTCGACCGGGTCGAAGCGCCGCACGCCATCGGCGCCGCGCGCGAACGGCAGTCCGAGCGAGACCCAGCGTTCGAGCGCTTCGCGCGCTTCGCGCTCCGCGTTGTCGCGCTCGCCGCGGCGCAGCTCGATCGCCCAGCCGTAGAGCGCGACCAGCGCGACGATCGACGCCTCGTCGGCGACGCGCCGTCGCGCGTCGGCGAGGAGCGGCGGTCGCGGCACAGGCATCGCCGCATGCTAACCTAGCCCACGCCCCGTGCTGCTCACGCTCACGCTTCCGCGGATCCACGACTTGATGACCGCCGCGACCATCGAGGCGGTCTATGCGCGCGCCGGCGACGCGCTGGCCATCGGCGCGAAGCTCTGCGACCTCACCGTCGACCTGTCAGCGGTGGCCGCGCAGGATTGCCCGCCGATCTCGCACTTCCGGTTGGTGCTGCGCGAGCGGCTGTGGGTGCGCGACGTCGCGGCCGTGCCCGCGAGCGACGTCGCGGTCGGCGCCACGCTGATGCGCTTCACGACTGCGCCCGACGAGCCGCTCGACGGAGCGCCCGCGCGCGAGGTGCGCGTGTCGATCGCCGGCATCCTCGCGCAGACCGAGGCCTGGGAAAGCCAGCGCGCATGAGCCTTGCGCCGCTCAGCCTTGCCGCGCTCGGCACGACCGTCGCGCCGGTCGTGCGCTCGGGCATCCGCTGGATCCACGACGATGGGCACATTTGCCGCCCCCACGAGATCGTGGGCTGGTGCAACGTGCGCGTCGGCGTGCCTGACGTCGACGGCACGTTCGCCGACGAGGCGCGCGACCTGCAGATCGCGTTCGCGACGCGCGTCGCGGGGACGCTCAAGCGCGGCGCGGACACCTCGCGCGGCGGCTTCCTCGACCGGCTGCCCGAGCTCGAGCGCTGGCAGGCCGGGCAGACGATCGGCCACGTCGAAACGAGCGCGGGGGACGCCGCGAACGGCGACGCGCTGCGGCCGCTGTTCGTCGCAGGCCGGCGCGTGGTCGAGGTCGCCGAGGACCGATCGGGCCTCCTCACCGGCTGGCACGACCGCTTGCGGGCGTGGTGGGGCGATGGCGATACGCCGCCGTCGACGCTGATGGGGCTCGGCATCTGCGACCAGTCGACGCTGTTCCGCGGCGACGCCGAGCCGTTCCACGAGTGGTTCGCGGCCGCGCGCGGTCCCGCGCATGTCGTGTTCGTGCCCGACCACGTGCTCGCGCCGTGCGCGGCGGTCCTGACCGAGCAGCTCGGCCGCACGCGCGACGAGGTGCAGGCGATCCGCGACGATTTCACGCAGTCGTTCGCGAAGCTCGCGCCCTCGCCGGAGGACTGGATGCTCGCGGGCTCGCTGCTCGCGGCGGTCCTGCGCTCGCCGCTGAACGAGCGCCTCGAGGTGCTCGGGCCCGCGGGCATCGTGCCGACGCGCGGCGTCGACGCGCTCGTGCTGTCGCTCAACGCCGAGCAGCCGCGCCTGTGGCGCCACAAGACGCTCGGCTACGCGGTGTCGGTCCACGGCTACCGGCTCAAGGAAGCCGGCCCCGCCCTCACGTCGTGGCTGCTGCGCGAATTCGAGTCGGTGCGACAGGGCGTCGACGATGCCCGGCGCGACTACGACGCGCTGATCGCGGCGCTGCGCGCGCACGGCGTCGGCGCGATCCTGGTCATGAACGCGATGTCCACCTCCTCGTACGAGGACGTGACGACCTACGCGTCGTACGACGCGCCGCTGTCGTCGACGCTCGGCTCGGTGCGCGCGAAGGAGCTCAACCTGATGCTGCACGACGTCTCGCGCGCGCACGACGTGTCGATCGTCGACAACGACGCGATGGCGGCCGAGCTCGGCAGCGCGCGGCATCTGACCGACGGCGTGCACGGCAGCGGCGCGCTGCACGCCGCGCTGCGCGCGGACATCCTGCGGATCCTGCGCGAGCGCGGCGTCGCCGGGTTCGCGGCGGTCTAGGTCACCTCGAACGCGACCTCGAAGCGCTCGCCCGCCGCGTCGGGCGGCGGCAGCGGCTCCACGTCGTCGTCGCCGATCAGCGCGAGCGTGCGGCCCACCGCCTGCCAGTCGCCGGCGGGGGACAGGATGGCGCGGAGCACGCCCGGCCGCGCGGCGCGCACCTCGACGACGGCCTTGTGGGTCTCGAGCTCGACGATCAGCTCGCCGGCCACGAAGCGCGCGCCGGGCTCGCCGTGCCACTGCAGCACCCGCAGCTCCTCGACGTCCTCGATCGGTCCGGGCACGGCCAGCGTGTAGATCATCGTTCGTCCGCCTTCGCATCGAGGAGCTGCCGTACGGCGGCGACGACGTCGTCGGGCCGCGGCAGCGTCGCGGCCTCGAGCCGCGGGTTGCCGGAAACCGGCGCGCGCGCGGCGCCGAGGCGCGAGACGCGCATCCTACCGACCTCCTCGCGAACGCGGAACGCCACCTCGGTGCCGATGCCGCAGGCGAGCTGTCCTTCCTCGAGCGTGACGAGCGCCCCGGTTCGCGCGGCGGAGGCCGCGACCGTCGCGACGTCGAGCGGCCACAGCGTCCTGAGGTCGATGATCTCGCACGAGATGCCGTCCGCGGCGAGAAGGTCGGCGGCCGCGTCGGCGACGCGGCACATGTACGAATGCGTCGCGATCGTCACGTCGGTCCCGGGGCGGCGCACGCTCGCTCGGCCGATCGGCACCGGCGCGGGCACGTCGGCGAGCTCGCCGGCGGTCGGGAACAGGCGCTTGTGGTCGACGTAGACGACCGGCCCGCCGTCGGCGAGCGCGGCCACCATCAGCCCGTACGCATCGGCCGGCGTCGACGGCGCGACGACCTTGAGGCCTGCGACGCCGACGAGCCACGACTCGAGCGACTGCGAGTGAGCGACGCCCTGGCCCTTCGCGCCGGCCGTGCACTTGACAACGACCGGGGCGGCGAGCTGCCCGCCGGTCTTGTAACGCAGCTTCGCGCCGTAGTTCACCAGCGGATCGAGGCCGAGCATCACGAAGTCCATGTAAGTGATGCTGACCAGCGGCCGCAGCCCCGCGGCGGCCGCGCCGACACCCACGCCCACCATCGACGCCTCTGCGACCGGCATGTCGCGCACGCGCTCGTCGCCGAAGCGAGCGTGCAGCCCCGCGAACTCGCGGTACGCGCCGCCGAACCGGCCGACGTCCTGGCCGAGGACGACGACGCGCGGGTCGCGCGCCATCGCCTCGCCGACCGCGCGCCCGATCGCCTCGGCGAAGAACACCTTCGTCACGCGCTCAGTCGACATCGCAGCGGATCTCGTCGACGCCGGTGGGCGGCGACGCCTCGGCGTAGCGCAGCGCGCTCGCGGCGGCGTCGGCGGCGGCGCGCTCGAGCGCAGCGAGCGCGCTCTCGTCGAGCGCGCCCTCGTCGCGCAACGTTTTCGCGAGCCGCCGGATCGGGCAGCGTGCACGCGCCACCTCCATCGTCTCGTGCGTGCGCGTCTCGCGGGTCGCCGTCGAATGCGACGAGAAGCGCTCGGCGTCGCACGCGAGGAACGCCGGCCCCGCGCCGCTGCGCACGTGCGATGCCAGCTCGGTCGCCGCGTCGCGCACGGCGAGCACGTCCATGCCATCGACGCTCGCCGCGCGGATCCCGAACGGCGCGGCGAGATCGGCGGGCCACCGCGGCGCGAGCGCGACTTCGCGCGGCGTCGAGATCGACCAGCCGTTGTCGTCGCACACCAGCAGCAGCGGCAGCTTCCACAGCGCCGCGATGTTGAGCGTCTCGTGCAGCGCGCCGGATCCGCACGCGCCGTCGCCGAAGATGCAGGCGACGATGCCCCCGGTGCGCTGCGACTGCATCGCGAGCGCCACGCCGGCAGCGATCGTGAGGTTGCCGCCGACGACCGCGTGGGCGCCGAAGAAGCCCGCGGCCGGTTGCGCGAGGTGGCCGCGGCCGGCCTTGCCCTTGCACGGGCCGGTCGCGCGCCCGAGAAGCTCCGCCATGACGGCGCCGGGGTCGAGGCCGCGCGCGAGCGCGGGTCCGATCGAGCGCCCGCTCGACAGGAGCTGGTCGTGCTTGCGAAGCGCCGCGCAGACGCCGACCGCGACCGCTTCCTCGCCCGACGAGTAGAGCTGGAAGCCCGCGTCGGGATACCTGGCGAGCACGTCCTCGAACGCGCGGATCGCGAGCATCGACGCGAGGAGCGCGCGGCGATCCATCAGCGCGCGGCCAGGCGTCCGTGCACGAAGCGCGGCAGTTCGGGGAGGCGCCCGAGCCAGGCGCGCGCGCGCTCGGTGGCGCCGGGCCCGGCGTAGTCGTCGAGCGAGCCCAGGGAAACGAGCGTGGCAAGAAGCGTCCACGCGGCGACTTCGGCGGCGACCGGGCCCTGCAGCCGGTGGTCGCACTGGAGCTGGCGCGTTCCGAAGTACGCGAACACCCGATCGAGATCGGCGACGGCGGCGCCGCTCGCGTGCGACAGCTCGATCGCACACCGGTCGAGGCGACGGATGCGCTCGATCGCCGGGACCTCGCCGTTCGGTCGCGCCGGCAGCGCGTTGTCGACGCGCCGCACGATGGTCAGCAGCAGCACGGCGGCCGCGCGCGGCGTCAGCTCGGCGAGCTTCGCGCCCCAGCGCCGCATCACGAAAGCGGGTTCTTCGTCGCCCGGCAGCTCGATCTGCAGCGACGCCACGACGATCTGTCCTCCGTCGCCCGGCGCGAGCGCGTCGACGGCATCGTGAATGCGCGGCTCGACACGCCAGGGATCGCCCGACGCGTGCGCGAGGCAGTCGCCGAGCTGGCGCGCGAATGCCGCGACGACCGGTCGCTCGACGTCGGCCACCGCGGCGTCGACGGCGAGCGTCGGCGCGCTCACGCGAGGTCGGCCGTCGCGGGCCTCGGCAGCGGGAGGTCGGGCAGCCCGAGGCGGCGCCGGACCTCGTCCCAGTCGACGTCGCGAGCTCCGCGCGCGGCGGCCTCGAGCTCGGGCAGCGAAGCGAGGCGCGCGTGGTTGGGCACGTTGGGCGCGGTGTCGATGCAGGCCCAGAACACCGGCAGGATCTTCACCGCGAGAATCGGGTGCGCGCGCCAGAACACCGCTTCCCAGCCCGACTCGCGCAACGGATCGCGCCAGCCGGCGCGATGCGTCAGGTGATAGCCGCGCGCGCCCTCGACGAGCGTCATGCGTGCGCCGCGCTCGCAGAGCCTGAGCGCGAGCTCGCGATGCTCGTTGCAGTCGAGCGCGTCGTCGTAGCCGCCGGCCGCGAGAAAGGCGTCGCGCCGCACCGAGAGATTCGAGCCGCAGGCGGCGGCCCATAGCACCGTGCAATCCGGATGGCGGCGCAGCGCGTCGAGCTCGAGCTCCTGCAGGCGACGCGGCCCGGCGCCCGGGTACACGCCGACCTCGGCGCGCCGCGCGAGCGCGTCGAAATCCTCCTCCACCATCGCGCGCGTCACCTTCATGCGCCCGAGTTCGGCCTCGGACAGGCGAGCGACGCGCGCTTCCTCGCCGGGGCGCGGCGTGCCGGCCTCCGGATCCTTGAAGAAGCGCGTGCCGCGGAAATGGAATTTCTCGCCGCGGCCGATCCGCACCTCGCCGCGCGGCGCGCTCGCGTGCATCGCGACGTGACGCTCTAGCGCGTCGGGCGCGGCGAGCGTGTCGCCGTCGAAGAACACGACGACGTCGCCGCGTGCGGCGCGCGCGCCGGCGTTCGACGCGGCGGAGCGTCCCTGCGCCGTCGCGTGCGTGACGACGGTGAGGTCGAGCCGCGCGCGCGCCTCGTCGAGCACCTGCGGCGTCGCATCGGTCGAGCCGTCGTTGACGACGACGACCTCGCCTTGGAGCGTCTGGCGCGCAAGTGAAGCGAGCATGAGCCGCAGCCGCGGCGCCTCGTCCTTGGTGCGGACGACGATGCTGGTCAGCATCGCGCCTCCTCGTGCGGGACCAGCGCGCCCAGGTCCTCGAGGATGCGCACGACCTCCTGCGCGACCAGCCGGCAGCCTTCCGCGTTCAGGTGGAACGCGTCGAGCTTGAGCCGGTCGGCGCCCGCGCGCGCGACGATCGTGTCGACGTCGACGACCGAGATGCCGGTGCGCGCGGAGAGATCGGCGAGCGCGACGTTGAAGCGGCGAATGCGCGTGGAAAGCGTCTCGCCCAGGCCCTGGTGGCTATGCACCGAATCGCCCGGCACGACCGACGACACGTTGTAGACCAGGATCGGCGCGCCGCTCGCGGCGCGCAACCGCTCGACGACCGCCGCGAAGTTGCGCATCGACGCGTCGACCTCGATCGCGCCGGCGCGCTCGAATTCATCGAGCAGCCAGCGCCGGTCGACCTCGCTCCACGCGCCCCACTCGTAAGCGAGGAACAGGAAGCCGTCGCGTCGGTGGCGCCACAGCTGCGTCGCGACGTCGGACTGGATCGACAGCACGTAGGCGTCGGCCGGCGTGTCGAACAGCGCGCGTCCGTACTGCGACGCGAGCGGGTAGGGTCCGAGCGCGGGCGTGCATCCGGCTAGCGCTGCCGGCACCTCGCCATCGGCGGCGACCAGCAGGTCGCTCCGGGCGAGCGTCTCGTGGCGCACGCGTACGACGGTCGACGGATGGCGCAGGCGCACGATCTCGTTGACGCCGTTCCAGCGCAGCTCGCCGCCCACGCGCAGCGCGTGCAGGGTGTCGCGGACGTCGAGATTGCCTTTCGCGAAGATCGTGAGCCGGTCCAACTCCGCCCCCGGTGCCTCTGTAGCGGAATTCTATGTCACCAGGCGCTCAGGCGGCCTGGATACCCGGCCGGCCCGCCTCGACGACGAACCGCCCGGCCGTGCGCACGCTCGCGTTCGGGTCGAGCACGTCGCTCACGACGCGCAATGCGACGTCGACGCGCGCGACGCCGGCCTTCAGCGCGACGTAGCCGCGCTCGTCGGCGCGGGCGTAGCGGATGTGGGGGTTGAGCGGCAGCACGGCGGCGATGCGCTCCTGCGCGAGCCCGGAGCTCGAGATCGACGTGCCGCAGACCTCGGTCGCGATCACGGCCCCGGGCGGGTCGTCGACGCGACGCTTGAGGTCGCACAGGTAGTTGCAATGCACGTCGCCCGACAGCACGAGCGTGTCGCGCGCCTTGCGCTCGACGATCGCGTCGAGGAAGCGGTCGCGCGCGCCCGGGTAGCCCGCCCAGCCGTCGGTCCAGTGGCGGCCCTCGCGCGTCCACGTGAACGGCGCGACGAGCGTCTGCTGCGCGACGAGGTTCCAGCGCGCGTCGCGCTGGGCGAGCCCGTCGGCGAGCCAGCGCTCCTGCTCGGCGCCGAGCAGCGTGCGGTCGGGCCGTGCGAGCTCGGGACAGTCGGCGAGGTTGACCGTCGTCGAGCCGCCGCGGCCGGGCGGCGGGCATGCGTGGTAGTCGCGGTACTGGCGATCGTCGAGCACGTGGAAGCGCGCGAGCGCGCCCCAGTCGTAGCGGTCGTGGACGCGCAGGCTCGCGTCGCGCGGCCGCATGCGCTTGGGCAGCGGCATGTGTTCCCACCACGCCTGGTAGCCGGCCGCGCGGCGCGCGACGAAGACCGGCGACAGGTCCTGGCCGCGGTCGGACGCATAGTCGTTCTGCACCTCGTGGTCGTCCCACGTCACGATCCACGGCGCGACCGCGTGCGCCCGGCGCAGGCTCGCATCGGAGCGGTACTGTGCGTAGCGCGCGCGGTAGTCGTCGAGGGTGAGCGCCGGCCCGCTGCCGACGTGCGTGCGCACGCGGTTGGCGCGCGGCGCGCTCTCGTAGATGTAGTCGCCGAGGAACACGACCAGGTCGGGCGCCTCGTCGGCGAGGTGGCGCCACGCAGCGTAGTGACCGTCGTCCCACCGCTGGCACGACGCGATCGCGAACGCCAGCGCTTCCTCGCGGCCGGCGGCCGGCGCGGTACGCGTGCGTCCGACCTCGCTGCGTGCGCCGCCCGCCGTGAACCGGTAGTAGTACCAGCGCGACGGTTCGAGCCCCGTCGCTTCGGCGTGGACGCTGTGGCCGTCGGCGGCGACCGCGGTCTCGGCGCCGCGGTGCACGACGTCGCGGAACGCCTCGTCGGTCGCGAGCTCCCAGCCGACCGCCTCGCTCGCGCCGGGCGCGGCCGCGGGCGCGAGGCGCGTCCACAGCACGACGCTGTCGGCGCGCGGGCAGCCCGAGGCGATGCCGAGCGCGAACGGGTCGCTCGGCCATTCGCGCAGCTGCGCGCACGCGATGTGCGACGGCGCGATGCCGGCGGCGAGCGCGAGGCCGAGCAGGCCCCGGCGGCGCGGATCGGGGAGCGGCGCGTCGTGCATTGCTGAATAATAGCGGCATGAACCGCCACGACGCCGCGCTGCAGAAGGATGTCGCGATTGCCAACCGCATCCTCGAGCGGACCGGCCTCGCGGGCGCATTCGGCCACGCGAGCGCGCGGCTCGCGACGCCCAACCGGTTCGTCATCCCGACACGGCGCTCCCCCGGCCTCGCCGACGAGCACGCGCTGCTCGCGCTCGACACCGACGGCGTGGTGCACGCCGGCGACGGCCAGCCCAACAGCGAGTCGTGGATCCACGCGCGCGTTTATGCCGCGCGCGGCGACGTTCGCGCCGTCGTGCACGCGCATCCGCCGGCGTGTGTCTGCCTGACGCAGATCGGCGAGCCGCTGCGCGTCGTCCACAACCACGGCGGGCCGTTCATCGACGGCGTGCCCGAGTACGGCGAGGTGGGCCTCATCCGCACGCGCGAGCTCGGCGACAAGCTCGCCGCGACGCTCGGCGGCGGCATCGCCGTGATGATGCGCGGCCACGGCATCACGACGGTCGCCGCGGACGTGCGCACCGCGACCGTCGCGGCGCTGTTCTGCGAGGAGAGCGCCGCGCTGCAACTTCGGATGCTCGCTGCGGCCGGCGGCGACCCGCGCCGCGTGCGCGCGTACACGCGCGAGGAGGCCGCGCGCGTCGCCGACCAGTTGGGAGCGTCGATCGTCGAGCGCGCGTGGGAGTACTACGCGGCCGTCGCGGAGTCGCGGCCGCTGGGCGCGGCCGTCGGGAGCGTCGCGCCTTTCCTCTACTGAGCGTCCTCAGTCCGCCTTCGCGCCGGTCCGGCGCACGAGTTCGGCGAAGCGCTTCGCCTCGGCGCGGATGATCGCCGCGAGCTCCGCCGGCGTGCCGGGCGCGGCGTCGAAGCCGAACGCGCGGAGTTTCTCGGCGACCTCGGGATCGGCGAGCAGCCGGTTGACGTCGGCGTTGATCCTGCGCACGACGTCGTCGGGCGTGCCGCGCGGCGCCATCAGCGCGAGCCACGAGTCGACCACCATGCCGGCGGGGCCGCCGGCCTCGGCGAGCGTCGGGACGTCGGGCAGCACGTCGGCGCGCCGCGGGGCGGCGATCGCGATCAGCCGGAGCTTGCCCGCGCTGACGAGCGGCAGCGCCGACCCGAGCGTCGTGAATGCCCAGCCGACGTCGCCGTTCGCGATCGCGATGTACATCTGCGACTGGTCCTTGAATGGCGCGTGGATCATCTTCGTGCCGGTCGCGAACTCGAACTCGGCGCTGCCGAGATGCGACGGGCTGCCCACGTAGGACGAGCCGTACGAGACCGTTCCCGGCCGCTCCTTCGCCGCGGCGATCAGCGCCGGCAACGTGGGATAGGGCCCGTCGGTGCGCACGACGAGGTAGAACGGCGTACGGTAGATCATCGCGACAGGCACCAGGTCGCGGTCGGGGTCGTAAGGAAGCTTCGCGTAGAGCGACGGATTGATCGCGACGTGCGCGTTGCTGACCACCAGCAGGTCGTGGCCGTCCGCAGGCGCGTTCTTCACGGTGTCGATCGCCGCGAACCCGCTGCCGCCGGGTCGCGGGTCGACGATCACCGGCTGGCCCCAGGCCTTGGCGAGCTTGTCCGCCACCACGCGCATGAACACCGCCGGCCCTGCGCCGGGCGAGTAGGGCGCCGCGATCCGCACCTGGCGCGTCGGATACGCCTGCGCGAACGCGCCGGCCGCGATGACCAGCATCGCGCATGCGACGGCCCACCGCGTCCATGCTCCACGCATTCGGCGTCCCCCCGGGCAAATGGTGCGCCGAACGCGCGCGCGGCGTCCAGTGGGCGATGCGAACGGAAGCGGTGCGGTTGTCGCGCCGCGGGTCGTGCCGGTACGATGGACGCGGGAGGCGAACGAAGACTTGTGACTGCGCGAGCGCATCGCGCCCTCGGGCTCGGCCTCGCCGTTGCCTTGACGCTGATGCTCACCGGCTGCCGCACGCTGCAGAACGCGTTGCTCTTCCATCCGCGCACGCTCGTGGGGCCGGTTCCCGCGGCGCCGCCGGGATGGCGCGTCGAGCCGCTGGCGCTGGCGCGCCCCGACGGCGTCACGCTGCGCGGCTGGCGCGTGAGCCCGCCGGCGCCGACCGCAAAGGCGGTCGTGTACTTCGGCGGCAACGCCGAGGAGGTGTCGTGGCTGGTCGCGAGCGCCGACCGCTTCGGTGGGCGGGCATTGGTGCTCGTCAACTATCGCGGGTTCGGCGCGAGCGAAGGATCGCCGTCGGAAGAGGCGCTCGCCGGCGATGCGATCGCGTGGCACGACGCGGTGGCACGCGACGCGGGCGGCGCGCCGGTCGCGGTCGCCGCGATGGGCCGCAGCGTCGGCACCGGCATCGCCGTGCGCCTCGCCGCGGCGCGACCCGTCGATCGCGTCGTACTCGTGTCGCCCTACGACAGCATCGCGGCGGTCGCGACGCATCACTTTCCGGCGGCGCTGGTGCGCGCCGTCGTCGTCGACCGCTACGACGCCCTGTCGCTCGCGCCGCGGCTGGCGATGCCGATGCTCGCCGTCGTCGCCGGTCGGGACGACATCATTCCGGTCGAGCGCTCGCACCGGCTGGTCGATGCGTGGGGCGGCCCGAAGCGCGTCGTGACGATCCCGCGCGCCGGCCACAACGACCTGCAGGCCGATCCCGCGTACTGGCGCGAGATCGGCGCGTTCCTCGCCGCCGGCAGCTAGTCGTCAGCCGTCGCTCGACTCGGCGTGGTGGCGCGCGCCGGGCGCGCGCTTCCGAAGCTTCACCGGGTGGCGCTTGCCTTCGCGGCGCTCGCGTATGCGGATGTTGAGCATCTCGACCGCGATCGAGAACGCCATCGCGAAATAGACATAGCCCTTCGGGACGTGCGTCTCGAAGCCCTCGGCGATCAGCGTGACGCCGACCAGCACCAGGAACGAGAGCGCGAGCATCTTGATCGTCGGATGCCGCTCGACGTACTCGCCGATCGGGCGCGCCGCGAACATCATCACGGCCACCGACAGCACGATCGCGACCACCATCACGGTGACGTCGTCGGCGAGGCCGACAGCGGTGATCACCGAGTCGAGCGAGAACACGATGTCGATGATCGCGATCTGGACCAGCACGCCGGCGAAGCTCGTCGCCGCGTTTCCCAGTGCGGACTGGTCGTTCTCCGCCTCCCCCTCGAGCGAGTTGTGGATCTCGTGCACGCTCTTCCACAGCAGGAACAGGCCGCCGGCGATCAGGATCAGGTCGCGGCCCGAGAACTTCTGGTAGAGCGTGAACAGCGGCTCGCGCAGCTGCATGATCCACGACAGCGAGAGCAGGAGCGCGATGCGCGACGCCATCGCGAGGCCCAGGCCCAGCCGCCGCGCGAGGTCGCGGCGCGCCGCGGGCACGCGGCCGACCAGGATCGAGATGAAGATGATGTTGTCGATGCCCAGGACGATCTCGAGTGCGGTGAGCGTCGCGAGCGCGATCCAGGCGTTGGGGTCGGTGATCCAGTCGAACATGGGGAGGAACTGTAGCAAACCCTAGGTAACGCTTCCGACGACTTGCGAACCCGTGCATCCGGGTGCATCGTGCCCGCGTATCTCCGCGCGACACCCTTTCCCTTCGAGGAGTCGCAGATGAAGATCAGGACGCTCTTCGCCGCCGGCCTCGCCGCCGCGGTTCTCGCCGCACCGCTCTCCGCCCAGCAACCCGCGCCGTCGCTGTACAAGCGCCTCGGCGGCTACGACGCGGTCGCGGCCGTCTCGGACGACTTCCTCGGCCGGCTTGCCGGGGATCCGCAGCTCGCGCGCTTCTTCGGCGGCCACGCGACCGACTCGATGAAGAAGCTCCGCCAGCACGTCGTCGACCTGTTGTGCATGGCGACCGGCGGGCCCTGCGTCTACACGGGCCGCGACATGAAGACGTCGCACGCCGGGCTCGGCATCACCGAGCGCGATTGGGACATCTCGGTCAGGCACCTGGGCGCGACGTTCGACAAGTTCTCGGTGCCGGCGAAGGAGCGCGAGGAAGTGGTCGCCGCGCTTGTCCCGCTGAAGAAGGACATCGTCGAGAAACCTTAACGTCCGCCCGCGGCCGCGAGGATCGCAACCATCTCGCGGAAGCCGCGCGCGAACGCGAGCGTGTAAGGCGTGGTGCCGTCGCGGTCGGCGAGGTTGACGTTCGCGCCGGCGTCGACGAGCGCCTTGAGCGTCGCGACATGGCGCGGGCCGCCGTTGCCTAGCGCGACCGACTCGAAGACCGCGGTCCAGCCGAGGTTGTTGACGTGGTCGAGCGGCGCGCCGGCGCGGATCAGCTCGCGCACGACCGCGTCGTGCCCGAGATGCGCGGCGGCGATGAGCGCGGTTCCGTCGTAGCGGCTCGTAACGTTCCTGGCGCTGTTGCCGAGCGCGAGCGCGACCTTGAGCGTCTCGACGTCGTCAGCGACCGCGGCGATCGTGACGGCGTCGTACCGGTCACCCTCGAGCGCGTTCGGGTTTGCGCCGGCCGCGACCAGCGCGCGCATTGCGTCATATCTCCGCGCGAACGCGGCGACGTGGAACGGCGTGCGAGCGCGGGCGTCTCGCGCGTCGACCTTCGCGCCGGCGGCGGCTTGCGACCGGATCGCCCCGGCGTCTCCGGCGAGCGCGGCGGCGAACAGTCCCGTGTAGGCGGCGCGCTCGGCGGGCGAGGGCGGTACCTGGGCGTGCGCGCCGAGCCACGCGGCGGCCAGCAAGGCGACGATCAGGCGCATGGAACCGATTCTGTCAGAACACCTTGGCGCGAAGGTTGCTTCCTCGCTAGACTCCGCGCGGCCCGCCATGGACGACCCGACGATCAAGACCCCCGACACGCCGGCCGTCAGGCCGCCCGCGGCCCGCCGGCGACTGCACGCCCCGGTGGCCGCGGCGCTCGCCGGCCTGGGCATCGTCGCCGGGGCGAACGATGCGGGCGCGATCGTCGCTCGGCCCGACGTTGTCGTCACGACGATCAACACGCAGGTCAACAACCTCGACGTGATCGCGAACGACACGTACACGTACGGGGCCGGCGTCGATTTCGTGTCCGTGGGCCCGACGACCGCCGGCACGTTCCAGCTCGTCCCGGGCTCGCCGCGGCCGACGCTGAACTTCAAGCCCACGCCCGGTTTTGTCGGGGCGAGGATCGTCCCCTATTGCATCGCCGACGTCGTGAGCAACGGGTGCTCGTACCTGTACGTGTCCGTGCAGAACACCGCGGCGGTCGTCGCGAGCGACGACTTCTACGCGACGGCGCACAACACGCCCCTTCGCAACCTGCAGGTCCTCGCGAACGACTCGTATTTCAACCCGTTCAACCTGGAGATCAGCCACCTGCTGAAGGAGCAGGCGGCCGGCAATGCGTCGGTGTCGCCCGACAGCGCGGGCGGCTACGGCACGTGGCAGCCCACGATCATCGTTCCTGCCGGGCCGGCCAACGCGCAGTCGTGGATGCTCGACTACACGCCGCCGCCCGGATTCGCCGGGACCGACAGCTTCCAGTACTGCATCGGCGGCTTCTTCACCCCGGGCAGCCAGACCTGCGCGACCGTGTACGTGAACGTGTCGGCGTACGTCCACCCCGAGCCGATTCCCGCGCTCGGCGGCTTCGGGCTCGCCGGCCTGTCGGGCGTGCTCGGCTGGCTCGCGATGCGCTTGCGCCGCCGCGGGTAGCATCTCCCGCTTGCGCGGGCTCCTCTACTACTCGTTCGTCGAGCCGTCCGGCTACGGTCTCGCCGGCATCGGCTACGTCCGCGCGCTGGTCAACGCCGGGGTGCCGGTGCGCTGGGTGCCGGTCGTGCGCGCCGGCGACGACGTGCGCCCGCTGCGCCCCGGTGACGCGCTGCCCCTCGGGATGACGGCGACCGAGGACGAATCGCTCGCCGACCTGCGCGCGCTGCTCGACGCGACGTCGCGCCCGCGCGACTGCGACACCGTCGTCGCGCACACGGTGCCGGAGCACTGGCCGACGCTGTTCGCGCCGGGCAAGCGCAACGTCGGCATGACGGTCTGGGAGACCGACCGGATCCCGGCGCACTGGCGTACGCTACTCGACAGCGCCGAGCGTGTGATCGTGCCGTGCGCGCAGAATCGCGACGTCTTCGTCGCCTGCGGCGTGCGCCGGCCGGTCCACGTCGTGCCGCACGTGCGCCGCCACGCGTGGAACGCGTTCGCGCCCGCCGAGCTCGACGCGGCGCGCCAGCGCTTCGGACTCGACGGCGCGCGCTTCGTGTTCTACGCGATCAACGCCTGGGACCCGCGCAAGGGGTTGAGCGCGCTGCTGGCGACTTTCGTGCGTGCGTTCCGCATCGAGGACGAGGTCGCGCTGGTGCTGAAGACCGGGCCGGTGGGCTACGGCCCGCCGCCGTTCTACGCGCAGGAGGAGTCGCTTGGCATGGCGCAGCGCGTCGTCGACGCGGCGACGGACGCGCTCGACCGCGACGCGCCGACGATCTGCGTGCTGCCCTACGAGCTCAACGGCCGCGGCATCGACATGCTGCACGCGATCGGCGACGCCTACGTGTCGCTGTCGCACGGCGAAGGCTTCGCGCTCGGCCTGTTCGACGCGGCGTCGCGGGGGACGCCGGCGATCGCGACCGGCTGGGGCGGCCACCTCGACTACCTCGGTCCCGCGTGGCCGGGCGCCGTGCCGTACCGGATGACGTCGGTGCCGGTGTGGCCGCCGTGGCGCCCGTCGTACTGGCCGTCGCAGCGCTGGGCCGCGCCCGACCAGGATGCCGCGATCGCCGCGATGCGCGCGCTGGTCGCCGACCCCGCGCCCGCACGCGCGGCCGCGGCGTCGATCGCCGAATCGATCGCCAATCGCTACGCCGAGCCGATCGTCGCGAAAGCGTTCGTCGAGGCGCTCCAGTGATGCGGCGTGAATTTCATTTCGTCTTCGGGCTGCGGCCGCAACGCGAACCGTTCCACCTGGTCCACTGGCTCGCGCTGGAGTCGTGCCGCCTCACCCAGGTGCCCGACGCGATCCACATGCACCTGCGCCACGAGCCCTACGGTCCCTGGTGGGAGCGCATCGCGCCGCACCTGTCGCTGCACCGCGTCGGCGGCGCACCGCGCGGCTTCGACCGCACGCGTTATGCGGAGACCGGCGAGGGGCGGCTCATCGCCGAGCGCGGCTACGACTACGCGCATGAGGCCGACTTCCTGCGCCTCGAGATCCTGCACGCGGGCGGCGGCGCGTACGCCGACATCGACACGCTGTTCGTCGCGCGCTATCCCGACGACTGGTTCGCGCGCGAGTGCGTGATCGGCGAGGAGCCCGCGATCGTCGGTGAGGACGGACTCTCGCATCCGTCGCTCTGCAACGCCGTGATCGTCGCGAGGCCCGGCGCGCGCTTCGTGATGCGCTGGCTCGACGAGGCGCGCGCTTCGTTCGACGGCACCTGGAACCGGCATTCGTGCGCGGCCGCCGCGCGCCTGTGGGCCGACGCGGGCGACGCGCTGCACGTGCTGCCGCAGCACGTGCTCTACCGCCACGGCCCTACGCGCGCGGGGCTCGCCTCGCTGTTCGACCAGGTCGACCCGCGCCTCGACGGCACGGCGAGCCTGCACCTGTGGGCGCACTTGTGGTGGGACGAGGCGCGCGTCGACTTCACGCGCTTCCACGCGGGGGGCTTCACGCGCGAGTGGGTCGAGCGCGGCGGCTCGACGGTCGCTGTCATCGCGCGCCGCTACCTGCCGCCCGACTGAATCTCGATCGCACTCTCGCCGCACGGCACGACGACGGTCGGGAGCGGCGGATCGTACTCGGCGAGTCGACGGCGCAGCAGGTGCTCGCGTGCAAGCATGCGCGCTGGCGAGAGCTGCTTCGCCGTCGCGATCGCCTGATGGTGGGACGCGGCGAACGCGTTGTCGCCGTGAAAGGTGTAGACGTAGCTCCAGCCGGCGTCGCGGACGCGCGCGATCGGCTCGCCCGACGCGACCAGCGTGCGGCACAGCGCCGTGTCCTCGCCCCGACGCAACGGCGCGTAGGCGGGCAGGCGATCGCGCCGGCCGACCAGCGTGCCCTGCACGAAGTCGAGCGGATACGACTCGCCCGACCAGTCCTCCCAGTAGAGCGCGCCGCGCAGCGGGAAGTGGTGGAGCTGGTCGGTCAGGAACGCGAACGACGCGCCGCGCGCATCGATCGCCGCCGCCTGCCGCGCGAGCCGCTCGGGGTGGTGGCGATCGTCGTCGTCCCATTGCGCGACCAGCGCGCCGCGCGCGAGCGCGGCCGCGCGGTTGCGCAGCTCGCCGAGGGTCGAGCCCGGCTCGACGCGCTCGACGGTGGCCGCGAGCGACGAGCGGCGCGCGAGCAGCTCGACCGCCGCGTTGAAGGTCGCGTCGGCGTCGTGCACGACGACGAGCTCCCGCCGGGGATGCGTCTGCCGCGCGAGGTCGCCGATCGCGAGCGCGAGCCGCGGCAAGGCGCCGGCGCGCGTGACGGTCAGCGCGCTGATCAGCACGCCGGGAGTAAGATTCGGGCAATGCGCACGAGCGCGATTGTCACCTATCGCGGCGCCGACGGGAGCGAGCGGCGCGCCAATCTCGATGCCGTGCTGGCCTGGCTGGCGGCGACGCCCGAACTCGAGACGCTCGTCGTCGAGCAGGACGCGTTCCCGCGCCTCGACGCGCCGCTGCCGCATCCGTCGGCTCGCGTCGTGTTCGCGTACAACGCCGGCCCGTTCAACAAGGCCTGGGGCCTCAACGTCGGCGCGCGCCATGCCTCCGGAGGCGTGCTCCTGTTCGGCGACGCCGACGTGATCGTTCCCGGCGGCCTCGCGCAGACCGCGGCGATCTGCGCGTCGAGCATGCAGGTCGTCAAGCCGTACCGGACGCTCGTCGACCTGACGCTCGAGGAGTCGCAGGGCGTGCGCATGGGCACGCGACTGACGATCGACGCCGAAGCGCGCCGCGACCGCGACGCGATCGGCGAGCGCCTCGTGCTTTGCGGCGGGTGGTTCGCGATGCGGCGCGACGCATTCGCCGCGATCGGCGGCTTCGACGAGCGCTTCGTCGGCTGGGGCGGCGAGGATGACGCGATGACGCTCAAGGTCGAGCTCGCGCGGCTGTCGACCTGCGAGCTCGATCCCGGCCCCGCGCTCCACCTGTGGCACCCGCGCTCGCACGCGACGACGCTCGGCCACGCCGACTACGCGTCCAACGTCGCGCTGCTGGCGGATTACGCCGGCTACGACGAGGCGACCCTCTCGCGATTGTTCGAGGTCGGCCGGCAGACCTTCGGGCACCGCGACAAGTACGTGCCGGCCGATCGATGATGGGCGCTGCAGCCAGGGTGATGATCGCCACGCCGGCGTACGGCGGGATGGTGCACCTCGATTTCGCGCTGTCGCTGCTCGAGCTCCGCGCCGCCGGCGTCGACTTCTCGCTGGTCGGCATGGGCAACGAGAGCCTGATCACGCGCGCGCGGAACGCGCTCATCTCGTCGTTCCACGCGCGGCCGGATTTCACGCACCTGCTGTTCCTCGACGCCGACATCGGCGTGCCGGCGGCCGGAATCCGGCGGCTTCTGGAGCACGGACGCGACGTGATCGCGGCGCCCGTGCCGCTCAAGGGACTCGGTCCGTCGGGCGAGCGAATCTTCAACGTGGGCCGCGTCGTCGGCGAGTCCGGACCGCTGACGCTGGTCGATCGTGTCGGCACCGCGGTGCTGCTGTTGTCGCGCAAGGCCGTCGACGCGCTGGTCGACGACGCGAAGCGCGACGGACGCGTCTACGATCGTGCGTCGACGCTGGCGGGCGACGCGGGGACACGGGTGCATTACGACGTATTCCGCGTCGGCGTCGCGGACGGCGAGTACCTGTCGGAGGACTACTGGGCGTGCGCGACGTTGCGCAGGCTGGGGTTCGCGGTGCACGTTGACCCGACGATCGTCGTGCGGCACCACGGAACGATGTCGGTCTGAACCCATGACGCGTCGACGAGTCCAACGAAGCACGCAATTCGCGCCGGGGGGATCACACGATGGCTGAGCAGGAAGAGTGGGGGTTCCCGCCCGAGTTCCAGCCCGACGCCGACGCGACGCGCTTCGACCTCGAGCGCGCGCTCTCCGCGGTCGTCGCCCTCGACGCCGAGGTCCCGGCCGACGCGTTCACCGCGCCGATCCTCGGGACCGACCGCACGGGCAGCGCCGTCGTCATCCGCGAAGACGGGCTCGCGCTGACGATCGGCTACCTCGTGACCGAGGCGGCCGACGTCAAGCTGACGACACGCGACGGCCGCGTCGTCGACGCGCACCCGATCGCGATCGACTTCGCCTCCGGCCTCGGTCTCGTGCAACCGCTCGGCGAGCTGGGCGTCGCGCCGCTGCCGCGCGGCAGCGCCGGCGCGCTGTCGCCGGGCGACACGGTGAACGCGATCTCGCACGGCGGACGCCACCACGCGCTATCCGCGCGCCTGGTCGCGAAGCACGAGTTCGCCGGCTACTGGGAGTACCTGCTCGACGAGGCGCTGTTCACCGCCCCGCTGCACCCGGCGTGGAGCGGGGCCGCGCTCGTCGACACGCGCGGGCGCCTCGTCGGCATCGGCTCGCTGTTCGTGCAGCAGGTGATCGACGGCGACACGACGCGCGGCAACATGTTCGTGCCGAGCGAGTTGCTCGAGCCGATCCTCGGCGACTTGTTGAAACGTGGTCGACGTGACGCGGCGCCGCGGCCGTGGCTGGGCGTCTACCTGCACGACGAGGACGGCCGCGTCATCGTGCAGGACGTCGCGCCGGACGGCCCGGCCGCGAATGCGGGCTTGCGGCCCGGCGACCAGATCACCGCGCTCGCCGACCAGCCGGTCGTCCAGGTCGCGCACACGTGGCGCGTGCTGTGGCGGCAAGGCGCCGCGGGCGTCACGGTCCCGATGACGGTCGTGCGCGACGGACAGGCGCGGCGCGTGCAGGTCGAGTCGGTGGATCGCGACGCGATGCTGCACAAGCCCCGGCTGCAATGAATTCGATATCGCCAAGACCCGACGGAGAACTGGTGGATCCCAGGATCATCGCGCTGTACGACGAATACACCCACGCGCCGCTGCCGCGGCGCACGTTCCTCGAGCGCCTCGCGCTGCTCGCGGGCGGCACGACGGCGGCCGCGGCGCTGCTGCCGCTGCTCGAGAACAACTACGCGCAGGCGGCGATCGTCGAGCCGAACGATCCGCGCATCGCCGGCGCGCGCGTGCGGGTGAAGGTGCCGAGCGGTGAGATGACCGTCTACGTGGTGACGCCCCGCGACGGGCCGGCGAAGCGGCCGGGCGTGGTCGTGATCCACGAGAACCGCGGCCTCAACCCGCACATCGAGGACATGACGCGACGCGTCGCGCTCGCGGGCTTCACGGCGGTCGGCGTCGACATGCTGAGCCCCCAGGGCGGAACGCCGCCCGACGAGGACAAGGCGCGCGACCTGTTCGCGAAGATCGACCTCAAGGCGGCGATCGCCGAC
>DATBSV010000382.1:0-8645 GCA_036559685.1 Casimicrobiaceae bacterium | reverse complement strand
TGCGCGACGATTGACACCTGTCTCGCGCCGGTCGCGGCGAGGATCGCGTTTATCTTCGCCGCGATCTGGTCAGCGAAAAGGTCGATCGACGCGAGCGGCGGCCCGTACGACGGCGCGTAGACCGGGCCGAGGCCCGCCTTGCGCAGTCGTCGCTTCAGGCTGCGCCACACGCCGCCGTTGCACAGGACGCCGTGCAACAGCAGGATCGGATCGGCGGCCGGCGCGGGCGGCGGATCGCGCGTCGTCGCGCGGTAGCTCATCATGCGCGGCGCGGATCCCGCGATCGCGAGGTACTCGCGGCGGAACAATCGCAGTGCGCGCGGCCAGGTCAACTTCGCGTACGCGGGCCGAGGCGCGCGCCGCGTCCACGCGAGCGCGAAATACCCGAGCACGAAGACGAACAGCGAGCCGAGGTAGACGCCCGGAATCGCGGCGATCCACGGCCACGGCGACGCGCCGGTCTGGATCGCCTGCGCCGCCCCGATCGCGAAGGCCATCACGCCGGCGCCGATCACGGCCCACAGCGTGATCGCGGTCCACATCGGTCAGGCTGGCGCCGCTCCTGCGAGCGACTTGCGGAATCGGTTGAGCTCGCCGACCGTCGCGAACGTCTGGCCGAACAGGCTCGAGAGGTTGTGCAGGATCATGCTGACGACGCGCTTCTCCCAGATCGCGTCGAAGCGGATCTGCTCGTCGAGCCAGCGCTCGAGCCACGCGGGGTCCGGAAGCCGGCTCTGCACCGTGTCGTTCGGGAACAGCGCCTCGTTCACGTGCAGGTTGGTCGGGTGCAGCGGCTTGCTGGAGCGCGCCGAGCTTGCCATCAGCACGCCGATCTTCGCGAACGCGCGCTTCGCCTCGAGGCCGAAGCGATCGATCGCGCGCTTCATGAAGCGCAGGTAGGCGCCGCCGTGGCGCGCCTCGTCGCGCGAGATCAGCTCGTAGATCTTGCGGATCACCGGCTCGGTGTGCCACTCGGAGGCGCGCCGGTACCAGTGGTTGAGGCGGATCTCGCCGCAGAAATGCAGCATCAGCGTCTCGAGCGCCGGCGCGCGGTCGAACTCGAAGCGCACGGCGTGCAGCTCCTCCTCGGTCGGCGCGAAGTCGGGCCGGAAGCGGCGCAGGTACTCCATCAGCACGAGCGCGTGCTTCTGCTCCTCGTAGAACCAGATCGACATGAACGCCGAGAAATCGCTGTCGTGCTGGTTGTCGCGCAGGAACATCTCGGTGGCCGGCAGCGCCGCCCACTCGGTGATCGCGTTCGTCTTGATCGTGCGCGCCTGCTCGTCCGAGAGCTTCGAGGCGTCGAACGACGCCCACGGCACGTCGGTGTCCATCGACCATCGCACCGACTCGAAATTCTGGAATAGCTCGGGATAGAGCATGGGTCCCCCCGGAAAAGGGGTGAAAACAGTCGATTCTACGCGACCGTCAGGCCGCGCCGCGCTGGGGCACGTGGTGGGTGCGCCAGCTCTTGAGGGCCGGGATCGCCGAGCCCAGGTCGGGCAGCAGCACGATGCCGGGCAGCGTCTTGCGCATCCGCCGCGTCATTTCGCCCCCCGCCCAGATCGTTACGTGGGCCGGGAGGTGCGCGCGCAGCGCGTCGAGACCGTCGACCGCGACGCGCAGCGTGAACGAGCCGGAGAACGACAGCGCGAGGATGCTCGCCTTGTGCGCGATGGTCGCGCGGCGAATGTCGTCGATCGGCGTCTGCGTGCCCAGCGACACGCAGTGCGCGCCCTCGGGCACGAGCATCGCCTCGACCATGAGCAGGCCGACGCCGTGCTGCTCGTTCGGGAACGTCGTCAACAGGACGCGCGGCTCGCCGGTCTGCGCGCGCGGGAACGTGTTGATCGCCGACCGCAGCGCGACATGGACCTGCTCGGTGTAGAGGTGCTCCTCGAACACCTGCAGCTCGCCGCGCATCCACGCCTCGCCTACCGCACGGTTGAGCGGGGTGACGGTGTCGACCACGAAGCGCTGCAGCCCCTGCTTCATGACCAGGTGCACGAGCAGGTTCTGCAGCGTCGCCGTGTCGTGGCGCTTGATCGCGTCGAGGAAGTCGCGCTCGAGCGCGGGGGCGATCGAATCCTTGCGCATGCTTGCGCGCGTGTCGGCGAGTGCGTTCAATTCGTCGAGCGAGCCGTGGATGATCTTGCCGGGACGCATCCCGACATCCATCAGGCGCTTGACGGCGCGGAGCTTCGCGACCTCGGCGTTCGAGTACACGCGCTCACCCGACGCGTCGCGAGCCGGACTCGGGTAGCCGTAGCGCCGCTCCCACATGCGGAGCAGGTCCTTGGACAGGCCCGTGTCGCGCTCGACGGCGCTGATGTTGAATCCGCTGCGCTCCACGTCCGTTTGACAACCGCTGCGAAGGGCGGCTACTGTCCCACGAAGGCCTGCCTTTGTCCATGACAAACGTACTACGCGCCGTCGCCATCGCTGTCCTACTCGCCAGCGCGAGCGCCCACGCGCAATTGCCCGCTGCCGACTGCCCGGCACTTCTCGACCACAGCTTCGAGCGGCTGCAGGGCGGGCAGACGCAATCGCTGTGCGACTACCGCGGCAAGGTGCTCCTGGTCGTCAACACCGCGAGCTACTGCGGCTACACCAAGCAGTACGAAGGCCTCGAGGCGCTCTATCGCAAGTACAAGGATCGCGGCCTGGTCGTCGTCGGCTTTCCGTCGAACGACTTCGGCAGCCAGGAGCCGGGGACGAACCAGGAGATCGCGGAGTTCTGCCGCACGACTTACGGCGTGCAGTTCCCGATGTACGAGAAGACGTCGGTCTCGAGCGTCTCGCACAACGCGCTCTTCACCGCGCTCGCCGCGCGTACCGGCGAGCGGCCGCAATGGAATTTCCACAAGTACCTGATCGACCGGCGCGGCACGAAGGTCGTGAGCTTCAAGAGTGCCGTCACGCCGGACGATCGCGACCTCGTCCGCGCGCTCGAGCGCCTGCTCGCCGAGCCGGTCACCCCGACACGGGGTTGACGCGCCGCGCATCCAGACGCGGCCCGGGACCGTAGATCCGCTGCGACACGGCCGACTTCCGCGGCCGCAAGGGGGGTGTCGTGCGCATCGCCGTCGTCGGATCGGGCATCGCCGGGCTGGGCTCGGCCCTGCTGCTCACGCGCCAGGGGCACGCCGTCACGCTGTTCGAAGGCGCGCGAGAGCCCGGCGGCCACTCGCACACGGTCGATGTCGAGCTCGACGGGCGGACGTTTCCGGTCGACACCGGCTTCCTGGTGTTCAACGACCGCACCTATCCGAGGCTCGTGCGCCTGTTCGACGAGCTCGGCGTCGGGAGCGTGCCGTCCGACATGTCGTTCTCGGTGCGCAACGACCGCGCCGGGCTCGAATGGGCCGGCACCAACCTCGCGACGCTATTCGCGCGGCCGCGCAACATGCTGCGGCCCGCGTACTGGCGCATGCTGCGCGACATCCTGCGCTTCAACCGCGACGCGACGTCGCTCGAGACCGGCGGACGCGTCTGGTCGATCACGCTCGGCGAGTACCTCGACGCGCAGTCGTACTCCGAGGCGTTCCGCGACTGGTACCTCGTGCCGATGGCCGCGGCGATCTGGTCGTCGCCGGCGCGCGACATCCTCGACTTCCCGCTGCCGTCGTTCGTCCGCTTCTGCCACAACCACGGGCTGCTCTCGATCGCGGACCGCCCGCTGTGGCGCACCGTCTCCGGCGGCTCGCGCAGCTACGTGCGCAAGATCATCGCGCGTCTCGACGACGTGCGCGTCGCGACACGCGTGACGCGCGTGCGGCGACTCGCCGATCGGGTCGAGATCGATTCGTCCGCGCGACTCGCCGAGCGCTTCGACGGCGTGGTGCTCGCGTGCCACAGCGACCAGTCGCTCGCGCTGCTCGCCGATCCGTCGCGCGACGAGTCGCGCCTGCTGTCGGCCGTGCGCTACCAGCCCAACCGCGTGATCCTGCATACCGATACGGCGCTGATGCCGCGCTCGCGCCGTGTGTGGTCGAGCTGGAACTACCTGACGGCCGGCGACCCGCAAGGCGAGCGGCCGGTCGCGGTCAGCTACCTGATCAATCGCCTGCAGCCGCTGCCCACGACGACGCCGGTGATCGTCACGCTCAATCCGCCGTTCGAGCCGGACCGGCGCCGCGTGATCGCCGAGTACGACTATGCGCACCCGCTGCTCGATGGCGCGGCGGTCGCGGCGCAACGGTCGATCGCGTTCCTGCAGGGCCGGCGCCGGACCTGGTACGCGGGTGCGTGGCTCGGCAACGGTTTCCACGAGGACGGTCTCGCGTCGGCGCACGCGGTCGCCGAAAGCGTCGCACGTCATGCGACCATGGCGGACGCGAAGCACGCCGACCGCATTGCCGCCTGATCGATGAACGCACGCCTGCCCGCCGAAGCGCTGCGCCAGCTCGACACGCTGCGGCACGATGGCCTCGCGATCCTCGCAGGCGAGATCGCGCACCGGCGCACGCGACCGAAGGCCAACGCGTTCGCGTACCCGGGCTTCTGCCTGCGCGTGCCGCTGTCGCGCCTCGCCGAGCTGCCGTCGCGCGGCGTCGCGTGGAACGCGCCTGGCGCCGTGGCGTTCCACGACCGCGACCACGGTGCACGCGACGGCACGCCACCCGAGGCGTGGATCCGCGCGATCCTCGCGCGCGAGGGCATCGACGCCGGCGGCGAGATCGTGCTCCACACGTTTCCGCGCATGCTCGGCTACCTGTTCGCGCCGGTGAGCTTCTGGGTCGCGTACGACCGCGGCGACGCGGTGCGCGCGGTGCTCGCCGAGGTGTGCAACACGTTCGGCGAGCGGCACAACTACCTCGTCGCGCACGACGACGGGCGGCCGATCGCGTCGGGCGAGACGCTGTGCGCGCGCAAGGTCTTCCACGTCTCGCCGTTCTGCGAGGTCAAGGGCCGCTACGCGTTCCGGTTTCACTTCGGTCCGGCGCGGTGGCTCGCGCGCATCGACTACTACGACGACGAAGGCGCGCTCACGCCGCTGCTCGAGACCTGGATCTCGGGCCGCGCGGAGCCCCTCGATCGCCGATCGGTGCGCAGGCTCCTATGGCGCTATCGCTGGTTCACGCTCGGGGTCATTGCGCGCATCCACTGGCAGGCGGCGAAGCTCGCGCTCAAATCCGTGCCGTTCTTCGGCAAGCCCGAAGCGCCGCGCGAGTCGCTGTCGCGCTGATGCTCGGGACGCTCGAACGGGTGTTGTCGCGGGTTGAGCATGGCGGGCTCGAGCTCGTCGCGCCCGGCGGCATCGTGCGACGCTTCGGCGCGGGCGCCGCGCCGGCAGTGCTCGAGGTGCGCGACTGGCGCTTCGCGCCGGCGACGCTCAAGGGCGGCGACGTCGGGTTCGGCGAGAGCTACATGGCCGGCGACTGGACCACGCCCGACCTGCCGCGACTGCTCACCGTGCTCGCGGCGAACCGCCCCACGCTCGAACGCGCCTTCGACGCGCGCGCGTGGACGCGCGCGCTGTTGCGGTTGAGCCATCGCTTCCACGCGAACACGCGCCGCAGGGCCAGGCGCAACATCGCCGCGCACTACGACCTCGGCAACGACTTCTACGCGCTGTGGCTCGACCGCACGATGACGTACTCGTCGGCGTGGTTCGACGGCGACAGGTCGAAGACGCTGGAGGACGCGCAACAGGCGAAGCTCGACCGCGCGCTCGCGGAGCTCGGCCTCGCGGGCGATTCGCACGTGCTCGAGATCGGGGCCGGTTGGGGCAGCTTTGCCGCGACGGCCGCGCGCGCAGGGCATCGCCTCACCGGCCTGTCGCTTTCGGCGCATCAGACCGCATGGGCACGCGAGCGATTGCGCGATGCCGGGCTCGGCGACCGCGTCGAGCTGCGGCTGCAGGACTACCGCGACGTGCGCGGCCGGTTCGACGGCGTGGTGTCGATCGAGATGGTCGAGGCGGTCGGCGAGCGCTGGTGGCCGGCGTACTTCCGCGCGGTGCGCGATGCGCTCGCGCCGGGCGGCCGCGCGTGCATCCAGGCGATCACGATCGCCGAGGAGCGCTTCGAGGCCTACCGCCGCCAGACCGACTTCATCCAGCGGCACGTGTTCCCGGGCGGCATGCTCGCGTCGCCGTCGGGTTTGGTCGACAAGGCGGCGCGTGCCGGGCTGCGACTGGTGCGCGTGCACGCTTTCGGCGCGGACTACGCCGAGACGCTCAGGCGCTGGCTCGCGGCGTTCGAGACGCACGCCACGGCGATCGAGCGCCGCTTCGACGCGCGCTTCGTCCGCGGATGGAGGTTCTATCTGGCCTATTGCATCGCGGGCTTCGCGACCGGCTCGACCGACGTCGCGCAGTACACGTTCGAGCGGGACTAGAGTGAGCGACGCCGACCGCAATCGCGCCGCCGTGATTCGCGCGAAGGCCTTCTTCGAGGCGATGGCGGGACCCGCGGACGTCGCGCGCATGGGCGAGATCTACGCCGACGACGCGACGTTCCAGGATCCGTTCAACGACGTCGCGGGCCTCGCGGCGATCGAGCGCGTCTACGCGCGCATGTACGAGCAGATCGACGACGCGCGCTTCACCATCGTCGAGACGATCGCCGACGAGCGCGGCGCGATGTTGGTGTGGGACCTACGCTACCGCGCGAAGGGCGGGGGATCGGCTGCGACGCAGCGCATCCATGGCGCCTCGCACCTGAAGTTCGCGCGCGACGGCCGCATCGCCTACCACCGCGACTACTGGGACGCGGCGGGCGAGCTCTACGCGCGGCTGCCCGTCGTGGGCGCGCTGATGCGCTACCTCAAGCGACGGATCGCCTGAGGCGCTCGCTTCGTAGCCGAATTCGCGCAGGTGCGGCATGGCGGTAAAAAAATTCGGGTCCCGACCCGCGGGACCCGTCGGAGGATTCGGTTGCGGGCTTAGGTGCGCGCCGCGGGCTCGAGCGACACCATCACGACCTCGACGGCGGGCTTGCCCTTCGCAGCGATCGTCGTGCTCTGGTCGGCGCTCGCCGGCGCGACGGTGGCGCCGAGCAGCGTGATCGTCGAGAACGCGAAGGCGGCGAAAGCGATCGTGATGCGTTCCAGCTTGGTCGTCAGGCGGTTCATTTCACTCTCCTCGTTTCTTGTCGTTGTGTGCGATGCCTCTTGGATGCGGAGTTTCCGCGCTTTGGATTCACCGGCTACACGCAAGCGACGAACCCGGCCCGGGACCGGACGAAACGCGAAAAGGCGGGATGGACCGGGCGGGGCCGGGCGGCGAACCGGGCCGTTTCGGCATGGCCCGGGGTGCGCGGGAAGGCCGCCGGGCGGGGGCCGGCGGAGGGGGCCGAGGTTTGACTGGACGTCGAAACCCGGCGATAATTCAATGCTTTGGCGAGCTAGCTCAGCTGGTTAGAGCAGAGGAATCATAATCCTTTGGTCCGGGGTTCGAGTCCCTGGCTCGCCACCAATCCCCGAAGGCCCGCCGTTGCGCGGGCCTTCGTCTTTTCCGGCCCTGGACGCCAGGCCTCCTGTCGCATTCTCGACGAATCCGAGGATTGCGTGCTCCGGCGACGGAGTTTTCGCGCGACAGCCTGTTGCGTACAAGACCGCCTACACCCCAGACTTTGATTCGCGTCTGGCGGGCAAGGGGAAAGCGGCGCCGCTACCGCCTTCGGAAAAGTGCAACCAAGAAACGGGGAGGCAGCATGTTCGCGAGAGGACTGTTCGCAGGAATCGTCGGTGTCGTGGTGGCGTTGGGCGCGTGGGCCTTCGCGGCGGGGCCGGATGCTGTCTACCGTCTGTTTGCCACGACGTTCTCCATGCCCGAGTCATGCAAGGTGGCCGTGGGCACCGGCAAGATGGAGTGCCGCGTCAAGGTCGAGGTCAAGACGGCAGGCTGTCCGCAAACGGCCGCCGACATCAACATCGATCCGGACCCGCTCAAGCTGAACGGCGATAGAAAAACAATCCTTGTCTGGCAGTTCACGGGGACGAACAAGTTCTACTTCTGCCCGGTCCGCGGCGATGGCATCTACTTCAAGCCGGGCACCAATACCAAGAATCAGTTCGACAAGAACTTCGCCACCGACGATCGGGACGGCGGCTATCCGTACGGGACGTCGGATTGCTACGAGTACTACCGTTGGCGCGACATGAATGACAGCAATACCCACGGCGACGACTTCGCCTACAAGCTCGTCTTCGGGCCCAATGACCCGACCAAGCCGGCATGCTCGTGGGATCCCTTCATCAGGAACGGCTGACGCTCGTCTTCGAATAAGGAGGCCGACCATGAAACTGCGAACCCCACTCGCCATCGTCGCCGGATCGCTGCTGCTCGCCTGTGCGCCGTTGCCGCCCTCGCCGCGGCCCGGCGCCATGGCCTCGACGTGCGACACGACGCCGCCCGGCGCTCAATGCAACGTCTCGATCAGCCCCGGGACGACCTACCGCTGCGATATCGGGACGTTCGACATCAATCCCGAGATCCTCCAGCTTTCGGGCGGGAGGCCGGTGCCGATCTTCTGGACGCTGCGCGCCCCGAACGCGTTCTGCGGCCAGGACTCGGTCTACCTGAAACCCGGCGTGACCAAGGATTTCCGCGAGCCGTACGAATCGTTCGGCGCGGAAAAGGAAGACGGGTCGCGCGGACCGAACCTGCGCATCGCCGGGACGTGCAAGCAGCAGTGGCA
>DATBSV010000381.1:0-8461 GCA_036559685.1 Casimicrobiaceae bacterium | reverse complement strand
TGCGCTCGTGTGCTTGCCGCCCATCGCGGCGAAGCTCCAGTCGAGGAAGAACTTCCCCGCGCCCGACTGCTGCAGGAACGCGCCGTAGATCGTGAACAGGATGATGAGCGAGCTCGACACGTCGACCGCCGTGCCGAAGATGCCCTCGAGCGTCTGGTAGAGGAAGCCCGTGAGGCTCGCGACGTCGTAGCCGCGGTGCGCCCACTGGCCCGGCAGCGACGGGCCCGCGAACGCGTACGCGACGAACATCAGGATCACGCCGGTCAGGATCCAGCCCGACGTGCGCCGGCACGCCTCGAGCACGAGCAGCACGAACGCGACGCCGAAGAACGTGTCGGAGGCGCTCGGGTTGACGTTGCGGTCCCAGATGTCGTCGCCGCCGGCGACGAGGTAGGCGATCGTGGCGAAACCCACGATGGCGCCGACCACGTCCCACCACATGAGCCGGTTGCGGTAGCGCTTCGCGATCGGGAACAGCAGGAAGACGAGCACGAGCACGAAACCGACGTGCACCGGTCGCAGGACCTGCGCGGGCACGATGTCGACCGCCGCGTACAGGTGGTAGAGGCTCATCACGACGAGCAGCGCCGTCGTGACGTACGCGAGCGCGCCGCGGTAGCGGCTTACCGCGCCTTCGTCCTGCTCGACGAACGCCTCGGCCGCCCTGAGCCGCTCCTCGCTTACCGCCAGCTCGTCGGCCATCGCTCCCCCGTCGGGCCGGGCGGCGCCCCCCGGCCCGCGAACGCCACGCGAACGACGCGTCGCGTCGTCCGCCTTCCCCTACCTCAGTTCGGGAACTTCACGCCCTGTTCCTCGAAATACTTCTTCGCGCCCGGATGCCAAGGCAGCGGCGAGCCGACCGCCTGGTACTTGACGTCGATGTTGGTCGCCTCCTTGTGCACGGCGACGAGCTCGGGCTTCTTCTCCATCAGCGTCTTCACGATCTGGTACGCCATCTCGTTGGTCATCTTCTCGTTGGCGACGAGGATGTTCCAGACGTCGACGTTCTCGACCGGCTTGTCCTGGCCGGCGTAGCTGTTCGCCGGGATGACGCCCTTGACGTACAGCGGACCGTACTTTCCGTTCATGCCGGTGATCGCTTCGGCATGGTCGAGCAGCTTGATCTTCATGCCCGGCGAAGCCGCGAGGTCGGTGACCGCCGCGGTCGGCACGCCGCCGACCCAGAAGAACGCGTCGATCTTGCGGTCCTTCATCGCGTTGACGCTCTCGGCCGCGCCGAGCCGCTCGATCCTGACGTCCTTCTTGGGATCGATGCCGACGGCCTCGAGCACGCGCCACGCCATGATCTCGGTGCCGCTGCCGGCCGAGCCCGTCGACACGCGCTTGCCCTTGAGGTCGGCGAGCTTCGTGATGCCGGTGCCCTCGACCGTGACGACATGCATGCGGTTCGGGTAGAGAACCATCAGCGTGCGCGCGGGCACCGCCGCGTCCTTGAACTTGTCGTTGCCCTTGTAGCCGTCCCACGCCGCGTCGACCATCGTGAACGCGACCTCGGACTTTCCCTGTCCGATGAGCTTCAGGTTGTCGACCGAGCCGCCGGTGACCTCGGCAGTCGCCTGCATGCCGGGGACGTACTTGGACAGGATGTTGGCCATTCCGCCGCCGAGCGGGTAGTACACCCCGCCGGTGCCGCCGGTCGTGATCGAGATGCGACTCTGCTGCGCGGCCGCGGGAAGGGCCGCTGCGAAAGCGACGGCGGTGGTCGCGGCAAGCGCCGCGCGGGTGATTGCGTGCATCGATGCCTCCAGGATGGCGCGCGCTCGCCCGCGTTCTTGTCGCCCGGGTCGGCCCGCCGGATGTACGGCGATTAGGACGCGCGGAGTGTACCGCAGGTTCCCGCGGGGAAAGCGTCCTACGCGGCGCCCATGAGGTCGGGCTCGAGGCGGGCGCGGCGCTCGATCGTCGACATGCGCAGTGGAAAGGCGCCGTCGCGGCGGTCGAGGAAATAGGTGCGCAGCGTGCGCGCGATGGTCCGGAACGCGAGCTTCTCCCACGGGATCTCGTCCTCGTGGAACAGGCGCACCTCGAGGCTCTCGGGGCCCGGTCCGAAGTCCAGGTCGAGGAGGCGCGAGCGGAACATCATGTAGACCTGGCTGATGGTCGGCAGGCTGATGACCGTATAGAGGTCGCCGACGTCGACGCGCGCGTTCGCCTCCTCGAGCGTCTCGCGCACCGCACCCGCGGCGAGCGTCTCGCCGTTCTCCATGAAGCCGGCCGGCAGCGTCCACAGGCCGAGCCGGGGCTCGATCGCGCGCCGGCACAGCAGCACCTCGTCGCCGTGCGTGGCGAGACAGCCGACGACGATCTTGGGATTGCGGTAGTGGATGGCGCCGCACGCGTCGCACACGTCGCGCGGCGCGGTGTCGCCGTCGGGCACGCGCCACGCGAGCCGGCTGGAGCCGCACTCGCTGCAGAATTTCATGCGTCGTCGCCGGCGCGGATGAAGCTGCGCCGGTAGTGCCTGAGCTCGTCGATCGCCTCGTGCACGTCCGCGAGCGCCGTGTGCTTCGATTCCTTGCTGAACGCCTTCGCGACGTCGGGCGCCCAGCGGCGCGCGAGCTCCTTGAGCGTCGAGACGTCGAGGTTGCGGTAGTGGAAATGCTCCTCGAGCGCCGGCATCCAGCGCGCGAGGAAGCGGCGATCCTGGCAGATCGAGTTGCCGCACATCGGCGAGGTCCGTGGCGGCACGTGCTCGCGCAGGAACGCGAGCGCATGCGCCTCGACGGCGGCCTCGTCGAGCACGGAGGCGAGCGCGCGCTCGATGAGCCCCGAGCGGCCGTGCGTGCCCGTGTTCCACGAATCCATGGCGTCGAGCGTTGCTTTTTGCTGACGGACGACCCAGACCGGCGCCTCGGCGACGACCGCGAGCGACGCGTCGGTGATGACGAGCGCGACCTCGAGGATCCGGTCGGTCTCCGGCTTGAGGCCGGTCATCTCGAGGTCGATCCAGATCAGGCGGTCGTCGACCGGGGAGATGGGCGCGGCGGGCATCGAGGAACGGCGACGGTCGCGCCGCTGTCGTAGAATGACCCGCCATTCTCGCATACGCCCGATGACCGCCTCGACGTTCACCGCGATCTTCCTCGTCGCGGTCGCGCTCACCCTCGCGGTGGACCTGTGGCTGCTGGTCCGCCAGATCGCCTCGGTGCGCCGCCACCGCGACGCGGTTCCCGCGGCGTTCGCCGGCCGCGTCGGCGCCGAGGCGCATCGCAAGGCGGCCGACTACACGGTCGCGCACACGCGGCTCGCGATCGTGTCCACGATCGTCGGGACGCTGGTGCTCGTCGCGCTGACGCGCGGGCGCGGCATCGCGTTCCTGACCGGCGTGACCGGGATCGTCGACGCGCCGCCGCTCGTGCAGGACCTCGTCCTGATCGTCGCCGTCGTCCTGGTCACCGGGATCGTGTCGCTGCCGTTCTCGCTCTACCGCACGTTCGTGATCGAGCAGCGCTTCGGCTTCAACCGCACGACGTTCCGGACCTGGCTCGCCGACCTCTGCAAGGGCATCCTCGTCGGCGCGCTGCTCGGGCTGCCGATCGCGGCGGTCATCATCGCGCTGATGCGCTGGGCCGGCGACCTGTGGTGGGCGTGGGCCTGGGCCGCGTGGATGGCCTTCCAGCTCTGCGTGCTCGCGCTCTACCCGACCCTGATCGCCCCGCTGTTCAACAAGTTCACGCCGATGCCCGAGGGCGCGGCCCGCGCGCGGATCGAGGCGCTGCTCGCGCGTTGCGGGTTCGCGTCGAAGGGGCTGTACACGATGGACGGCTCGAAGCGCTCGGCGCACGGCAACGCGTACTTCACCGGGTTCGGGCGCGCGAAGCGCATCGTGATGTTCGACACGCTGCTCGACCGGCTGTCGCCGGACGAGACCGAGGCCGTGCTGGCGCACGAGCTCGGGCACTTCAAGCTCAAGCACGTCGCCAAGCGCATCGCGTGGTCGGCGCTGATGTCGCTCGCGCTGTTCGCGCTGCTCGCGTGGGTCATGAAGCAGGACTGGTTCTACCAGGGCCTCTACGTGCCGCCCTCGCAGGACCGACCCGGCGTCGCGCTGGTCCTGTTCTTCCTCGTGCTGCCGGTGTTCACGTTCCTGCTCGCCCCGCTCGCGTCGTGGTACTCGCGCCGGCACGAGTACCAGGCCGACGCGTTCGCGGCGCAGCACGCCTCGGCGGCCGCGATGGTGTCGGCGCTCGTGCGCCTCTACGAGGACAACGCGTCGACGCTGACGCCCGACCCGCTGCACTCGGCGTTCCACGACTCGCATCCCCCCGCGGCCCTTCGCGTCGCGCACCTCGAGGGGCTCGCGCGCGCATGAGCCGCATGTCCCTCCTTGCCGCGTTGCTGCTCGGCGCCGCCGGCGCCGTCGTCGCGCAAGGCATCCCGTACGGCGGTGCCGATGTGGCTGCCGGGCGCACGCTGTCGCAGAAGGACTGCGTCGCCTGCCACGCGCGCAAGTTCGACGGCGACGCGACGCGCATCTACACGCGCCCGGACCGCAAGGTGAGGAATCCGGAGCAGCTCCTCTCGCAGGTGCAGCTTTGCAACAGCGAGCTCAACCTGCAGTACTTCCCCGACGACGAGGCGAACATCGCGGCGTACCTCGATCGCGAGCACTACCGGTTCTCGAAATGACCGAGAAGCTCGACGCGCTGGCCGCCTTGCCCATCCGGCCCGGGGCGCCGAAGCTCGCGGGCCCCGCGATCGACGAGTCGTTCCGCACGCTCGCCGGCTGGGCGCTCGCGGACGGTGCGCTCGAGAAGATGTTCCGCTTCGCCGACTGGCGCGCGACGATGGCATTCGTCAACGCGGTGTCGGACGTGGCGAACGAGGTCGACCACCATCCCGACCTCGAGCTCGGGTGGGGCCGCTGCACGGTCCGCTGGTCGACGCACGACGCGGGCGGTGTCACGCAAAACGATCTTTCGTGCGCCGCGCGCACCGAGCTTCTCGCGCGACGCTCGGGAGCGAAGTGAGCCCTGCAGAGACGGGGCTGGCGGCGTCGCTGCGTCTGCGATCGCCGCCGGAGGCCGACGCGCGACGCGGCGAGTGTCGATGAGCGACCAAAGAGGCCTCGTGGTGGCCGCCTTTCGCCGCCACTTCGCGGTCCGCCTCGACGGCGGCGAGGTCGTCAAGTGCATCCTCAAGGGCCGCAAGACCGTGGTGGCTTGCGGTGACCGGGTTCGCGTCAAGCGCGTCGCCGGCGGCGCCGCGATCGAGGCGGTCGAGCCGCGCAGCACGCTCCTGTTCCGCTCCGACGCGTTCCGCGAGAAGGTGGTCGCGGCCAACGTCACGCAGGTCGTCGGCGTCGTCGCGCCCGACATCGCGGTGGACGAGAACCTGCTCAACCGCTGGATCGTCGCGACGGAGCTCGACGGCTGCCGCTTCGTCCTGGTCGCGAACAAGGCCGACCTGCCGGGCTTCGACGCGCTGCGCGCGCGCCTCGCCCCCTACCGCGCGCTCGGCTACACGGTCGTCGAATGCGCGGCCAAGCGCTCCGCGGAGCCGCTGCGCAGCATCGTCGAAGGCGAGCGCAGCGTGCTGATCGGCCAGTCCGGGATGGGCAAGTCGACGATCCTGAATGCGCTGGTGCCCGACGCGGGCGCGCGTGTCGGCGAAGTGTCCGCCGCGTTGGGCGGCGGCCGCCACACGACGTCCGAGACGACGCTCTACGCCCTCGCCGGTCCGCGCGGCGGATGGGTCGTCGACTCGCCGGGCATGAAGGTGTTCGGCATCGCGCACGCCGATCCGGAGCGGCTGCCCGAGGCGTTCGTCGAGATGCGCCCGCTGCTCGGCCATTGCCGCTTCCGCGACTGCCGGCACGACCGCGAGCCCGGCTGCGCGATCCGCGCGGCGGTCGACGACGGGCGCATCGCGCCGCAGCGCCTCGCGTTGCTGCACGCGTTGCGCGCGGCGGCCGAATCGGCGCAAGGGCCGACTTGGGCCTGAACCACGTGCTGCGCGCCGCCTGGCGGCGCACCGGCGGGCGGCTGCGCTATCGATCGCAGGCCGCCGCCGAGCACGCGTACTTCGCCGGTTGCCTCGACGTCCACGCGTTGCCCGCGATCTTCCACTACTGGTCGAACCGCTACCTGCGGCCGATGCTCGAGACGTACGGCTTCTCGCATCCCGACGCGTTCTTCGCCCGATACGCCGGCGCCTGCCTCGCTGCGAACGGCGGCGGCGGCCGCATCGCCAGCCTCGGCTCCGGCAACGGCGACATGGAGGTGCGGCTCGCGAAGGCGCTCCGCGAGGCCGGCCACGACGATTTCACGATCGACTGCCTCGAGATCAACGGCGAGATGCTCGTGCGCGGTGACGCGCTCGCGCGCGCCGAGGGCGTCGAGCGCCACATCGTCGGACGCCGTGTCGACGTGAACCGCGAGCCGCTCGACGGGCGCTACGACGCGGTCCTCGCGAACCAGTCGCTGCATCACATCGTCGCGCTCGAGCGCGTGTTCGACCGCGTCGGGGCAGCGCTGGCCCCGCACGGCCGCTTCGTCGTCTCCGACATGATCGGCCGCAACGGTCACCAGCGCTGGCCCGAGGCGCGCGCGATCGTCGACGAATTCTGGGCGGAGATGCCCGAGAGCTACCGCTTCCACATGCAGCTTAGGCGCCGCGAGCCGCGCTTCATCGACTGGGACTGCTCGATCGCGGGCTTCGAGGGGATCCGCTCGCAGGACATCCTGCCGCTGTGCGTCGAGCGCTTCGGCTTCGATCTCTTCGTCGGCTTCGCGAACGTCGTCGACCCGTTCGTCGACCGCGGCTTCGGCCACCACTTCGACGCGGACTCGGAACGCGATCGCGCGTTCATCGACCGCGTCCACGAGCGCGACGAGCGCGAGATCCTCGCGCGCCGCATCACGCCGACGCACATGTTCGCGGTGATGCGCACAGGCGACGGCGAAGGGGCATGCTCGCGCGGATTGACGCCGCGCGAGGCGATCCGCACGCCTTAGGGCCTGTTAGCGCAACAGGTGCGCGACGGTCACGAGCAGGATGACCGCGAGCCACAGGATCAGCGCGCGCCACACCAGTCCGACCGCCGCGGGCAGGAGGTCCGGCTCCACGGGCTCGCCCATCCCGAGCTCCGGCCGCCATTCCGGCTCGCCTCCCGGCGCCGGCAAGGCGCCGCCGAGCATGACGCCCAGCGCCCCGGCCCCGCTTGCGAGCACGATCCCCATCGACGCGCCACCCGCCTCGCGCGCCCACGACGCGGCCTGGGTGCGCCAGCTCGCGATCGCGTCCTCGAAGTCGCCGACCGCCGCGAACGCGATCGCCGTCAGCCGGACCGGGAGCCAATCGAGCAGCGCGAGCAGCCGCCTGACCGGCGCGCCGAAGCGGTCGCGCTCGCGCACCAGCGGCGTCGTGTCGGTGCCGGCGTGCGGCTCGGCCCACTCGTGCGCGAGGCGCGCCGTCACGCGGTAGAGCACCGCACCCATCGGGCCGGGCAGCACGGCGAACCAGAACAGGACGGCGAACACCTGCCGGTAGGCGTCGACGAGGCCCCGCTCGATCGCCAGCCGTGCGATGTCGCCGGACGAAAGCTCGGACGACACGTTGCCGCGCCACGCGGCGAGCGCGCGCCGCGCCGCCGGGACGTCGCCCGCATTGAACGCGGCGACGATGGCGGACACTGCGTGGCTGAAGCGGCGGAAGCCCATCATCGCGTAGAGCACGAGCACGTTGAGCGCGAAGCCGGCGAGCGGATGCAGCGTGGCGAGCGCCCACCAGGCCAACCCCGCGACAGCCACCGGCGGGACCACCGCGATCGCCGCAGCCACGGTGCCCTGCGTCGCGGTCCCGCCGTTGAACAGCCGCTCGAGCCGGCGGGCGTGGCGCACGAACGCGCGCTCGATCGCGACACGCCAGCCCGGCGCGTGCCATTGCTCGAGCGCGAGCGCGGCGATGATCGCGAGGAGTGTCAATGCCGCGCGTTCAACTCTTGAGCTCCGCGCGATCGCGGAACTGCTCGAGCGCCTCGGGGTTGGCGAGCGCGTCGAGGTTCTTGACCGGCCGCCCGTGCACGACGTTGCGCACCGCGAGCTCGACGATCTTGTTGCTCTTGGTGCGCGGGATGTCGGTCACCTGCACGACCTTCGCGGGCACGTGGCGCGGCGTCGTGTTCGCGCGGATGTGCTTCTGGATCCGGTCGACGAGCGCAGGCGTCAGCTCGAGCCCGTCCCGCAACTTGACGAACAGCACGACACGCACGTCGCCGACCTCGCCGGGCGGCCAGTCCTGGCCGATCACGAGGCTCTCGACGACCTCGTCGAGCTGCTCGACCTGCCGGTAGATCTCGGCCGTGCCGATGCGCACGCCGCCGGGGTTGAGCGTCGCGTCCGAGCGGCCGTGGATGATGACGCCGCCGTGCGCGGTGATCTCGGTGTAGTCGCCGTGGCACCAGACGCCGGGGAAGCGCTCGAAGTACGCGGCGCGGTAC
>DATBSV010000380.1:0-2158 GCA_036559685.1 Casimicrobiaceae bacterium | reverse complement strand
CGCCGGCCGCGCGAGCTCGAGCACCAGCGGGAACGACTTGCGTCCCCAGGTGCGGACGAAATCCGCACGCCGGCGGCCGAAGTGCGCGGCGAACGCCGCGCCGAACGCGTCGTCCGGGAGTGCCAGCATTTCCTGCGCCCGGGCGGGCGTGAGCGTCCAGACGAACCCGTAGTGGTCGCCCTCGGGCAGCAGCGCGACCGGGCCGTCGCGCGTGAAGCGCTCGTAGGCGAGCCCGCCGTGCGGCGCCGCGGTCTCGACCTTGCCGATCACCGCGACCTGGCCGTAATCGTGGCGAACGCGCTCGATCCCGTCGGCGATCGCGCCGCTGCCGTCGGCGATGACCGCGAGGCGCGCGGCGATGCGCTCGCCTGCGCCGGTCGCCGCCTCGGCGAGCGCGGGCGTGGTCGACACGCGGTCGACCGGCATCCCGTAGCGGACGTCGACGCGCGCGCGCTCGAGCGCCGCATCGAGCGCGCCCTGCAGCGCCACGTACGACACGACGTAGCCGAGCGCGGGCACGCCGACCTCGGCCGCATCGAGCACCGCGGCGCCGGGTCCGCCGGCTTGCGACACGTCGATGCGCGTGATCGGCGTCACCGCGCCGCGGACGGCCTCGAGCGCGCGCCACACGCCGAGGCGCTCGTAGATCATCCGCGAGCCGTGGGAAAGGGCCAGTGATCGGTCGCCGCGCAACGTCGCGCCCTGCGCGCGCGCGTCCAGCGCGACGATGTCGAGGCCCTCGTTCGCGAGCGAGAGCGCCAGCGTGGCGCCCACGGGGCCGGCACCTACGATGCAGACATCGGTCATCGGGCGTCCGTACGCTTCCTGCCCATGGAAAAAGCGTCAGGCTGAAGCCTGACCCACAAGCACAACCGCCCTGTCACCTGTCGCCGCAGGCGGCTTCGATGTCGGCGACGGTCTTCGGCGTGTGGCCGGTCAGGTTCTCGTGGCCGCGATCGGTGACGACCACGTCGTCCTCGATGCGCACGCCGATGTCGCCGAACTCGGCCGGTACGCCGTCGCCCGCGCGGATGTACAGCCCAGGCTCGACGGTGAGCACCATGCCGGGCGCGAGCTTCACCGACTCGCCCTTCTCCTGGTAGAGGCCGGCGTCGTGCACGTCCATGCCGAGCCAGTGGCCCGCGCGGTGCATGTAGAAGCGCTTGTAGCTGCCGCTCTCGAGCGCGGCGTCGAGCGGCCCCTCGATCAGCCCGAGCTCGATCAAGCCTTCGGCGAGCACGCGCTCGGCGACCTTGTGGTAATCGTGGAACGCGACGCCGGGGCGCACGACGTCGAGGCAGGCCAGCTGCGCCGCGAGCACGACTTCGTAGACCGCTTTTTGCGGCGCGCTGAATTTCCCGTTCACCGGGAACGTTCGCGTGATGTCCGACGCGTAGCCGCGGTACTCGCAGCCCGCGTCGATCAGCAGGAGGTCGCCGTCGTGCATCTGCCGGTCGTTCTCGCGGTAGTGGAGCACGCACGCGTTGGGACCGCTCGCGACGATCGACGGGTAGGCGACCGATTGTGCGCCGTGGCGCAGGAACTCGTGCATGAGCTCGGCCTCGGACTGGTACTCGTACCATCCCGGCCGCGTCGCCGCCATCGCGCGCCGGTGCGCCTGCGACGAGATGTCGCCGGCCTTGCGCATCAGCGCGAGCTCGTGCGCGTCCTTGACCAGCCGCATGCGGTCGAGCGTTCCGCGCACGTCGACGATCTCGTCGGGCGCCGCGACGCCGGTGCGCACGCGCGCGCGCACCTCGTTCAGCGTGCCGGAGATGCGGCGGTCCCACTCCGGGCTCGCGCCGACCGGCGTGAACAGCGCCGGGCGGTCGGCCGCGAGGTCGGGCAGCACGCGCTCGAGGGTCTCGATGGGGTGCGCTTCGTCGAAGCCGAAGATCTCTCTCGCGGCGTCGGGCCCGTAGCGAAAGCCGTCCCAGATCTCGCGCTCGAGGTTCTTCTCGCGGCAGAACAGCACGTGCTTGTCGCCGTCGTCGTGCGCGACCAGCGCGACGACCGCCTCGGGCTCGGGGAAGCCGGTCAGGTAGTAGAAATAGCTGTCGTGGCGGTAGGGATAGAGCGAGTCGCGGTTACGCGCGACCTCGGGCGAGGTCGGGACGAGCGCGAGGCCGCCGCCGGCGTGCTTGCGCATCGCGGCGAT
>DATBSV010000379.1:0-4579 GCA_036559685.1 Casimicrobiaceae bacterium | reverse complement strand
CGACGAAGCGCCCGGCGTCGATGTCGACGCACGCGGCGCACGTGCCGCACGGCGTCGCGCTGACGCCGTTGGTCAGGCAATTGAGGCTCTTGGCGAGGATGCGCGCGATCGTCGTCTTGCCGACGCCGCGCGTGCCGGTCAACAGGTACGCGTGGTGCAACCGGCCGCGATCGAGCGCGTTGCGCAGCGCGGTCACGACGTGCCCCTGCCCGGTGAGCTCGGCAAACGTCTTCGGACGCCACTTCCGCGCGAGGACCTGATAGCTCACGAAATGGCGCTCGGTTGTTCCAGCCGTTGCCGCCTGAAATCGACTGGCTCCGCCAGCGATTTCAGGGTGACTTGCCCGGGCGAAAGTAGGTTTCTACTTTCGCCCGATTATTGGGGGTGGCGAGCCGTTCCCCCGGCACTTGCAGAGAATCGCTGTGGCTGCTTCCTTCCGGACCTGACCAGATTCACGACCATGCAATGCGGGGCGACCCGCCAAGGAGAAGCACGGGCATTATAGCGCCATGCGGGCCGATACTCCGTCCCGACGCCGACCCGAGCGCGCGCGCTTGGCGCTCGCCGCCGCCGCCGCGATCGTCGCCGCTTGCGGGCCGAGCGAGCTCCCGCCGCCGCAGGAAGCGCGCACGCTCGTCGTCGTGGTTCGGCCCGGCCCGGGCAGCTGGTTTCCCGGCCCCGACGGCACGCCGCAGGGCCTCGATCACGACCTCATCGACCGCTTCGCGCGCGAGCGCAAGCTCCCGCTCACCGTCGTCACCGTGTCGGACGCAACAGCGCTGATCGATCGCGTCGTCGCCGGCGAGGCGCACATCGGCATCGGCGGTCTGTTCCGGCCGCAGCAGACACGCGTCACGCCGAGCGATCCTGAGCGCACCCATCCGCCGCTCGTGTGGACCAACGGCTATGAGAGCGCCGAGGCCGTGCTGGTCTACGCACGTGACGGCGTCAAGCCGCGCGGCTTCAAGGACCTCGCCGGTGCGAGCGTCGCGTACGTCGAGTCGTCGGGGCTCGAGAGCACGTTCGCGCCGGTACGGCGCGAGCATCCTGAAGTGCTATGGGAGCCGATGGCGCTCCCGTCTGCCGACTCACTTCTCGCGCTGGTCGACGAAGGCAAGGTCGACTACGCCGTGGTCTCGTCGATCGACGCGGCGATCAGCCGCAACATCTACCTCGACGTCGAGACGGCTTTCCCGCTCGGCCCCAAGCGCGAGCTCGCGTGGGCCGTCGACGGTCGACAGACGGCGCTCGCGCTCGAGCTGGACGCGTTCTTCGCCGACGTCCGCAAGGACGGCACGCTCGCGCGCCTGGTCGAGCGCTACTTCGCGCCGCGCGGCGACGTGACGCGCCTCGACGCCGGCGCGTTCGTCGAGCAGATGCGCCAGGCGCTGCCGCGCTGGCGGCCGATCTTCGTCGCCGCGCAGGAGGCGACCGGCGTCGAGTGGCGGCTGCTCGCGGCCATCGCCTACCAGGAATCGAAGTGGGACCCGAGCGCGACCAGCGAAACCGGCGTGCGCGGCTTCATGCAGCTCACCGAGGACACGGCGCGTCGGCTCGGCGTGGCCGATCGCCTCGACGCGCGCCAGAGCGTGTTCGCCGCGGCGCGCTACATCAAGGATCTCAAGGACCGCCTGCCCAAGCGCATCACCGAGCCCGACCGCACGTGGATCGCCCTCGCGGCGTTCAACATCGGGCTCGGCCACCTCGAGGACGCACGGATCCAGGCGCAGCGCGACAAGCTCGATCCCGACCGCTGGCGCGACGTGCGGCGTGCGCTGCCGCTGCTTGCGCTGCCCGAGTACTACGAGAAGGCGCGCCTGGGCTACGCGCGCGGCGGCATGCCGGTCGCGTTCGTCGACCGCGTGCGCGCGTACTACGACATCCTGTTGCGCAACGAGTCCCCGCACCAGCCGCGCTTGCGCGCCGACACTCCGCAGGCGGGACCATGAGGCGGATCGCGCTCGCCGTCGCGTTTGCCGCGCTGGCGGCCGCAGCCGCATCGGCACATGCGGCACCCAGCGTCTTCGTCGACGACCTGACCTGGACCGAGCTCCGCGACCGTATCGCCTCGGGCGCGACCACGGTCATCGTCCCGGTCGGCGGAAGCGAGCAGAACGGGCCGCACATGGCGCTCGGCAAGCACAACGCGCGGGCCCGCGCACTCGCCGAACGCGTCGCGCTCGCGCTCGGCGACACGCTGGTCGCGCCGGTCGTCGCGTACGTCCCCGAAGGCAACCTCGCTCCGCCGACCGGCCACATGCGCTTCCCCGGCACGGTGACGGTGCCGACCGCAGCCTTCGAGGCGACGCTCGAGTCGATCGCGCAAAGCTACAAGCTCGCCGGGTTTCGCGACATCGCGTTCGTCGGCGACCACGGCGGCTATCAATCGTCGCTGCAGGCCGTCGCGCAGCGGCTCAATCGGGCGTGGGCGAAGTCGCCCGTGCGCGCGCACGCGATCGTCGAGTACTACCGCGCGGCCGAGGCCGATTTCGCGGCGGCGCTGCGCGCACGGGGTTACAGCGCCCAGGAAATCGGCTCTCACGCCGGGCTCGCCGACACCTCGCTCGCGCTCGCGGTCGACGCCGCGCTGGTGCGGCCGGACAAGCTCGCCGAACCGCCACGCGCTGCCGACGGCACCTACGGCGACCCGCGGCGCGCGAGCGCCGAGCTCGGCGTGCTCGGCGTCAACGCGATCGTCGAGCGCACCGTTGAGGCGATCCGCCAGGCACGCCGCCGGCGCTGATAACCTTCGCCTTTTCCCCGACCGAATCCGATGCGCGCTTCCCGACTCCCGCTCCTGACTTCGCTTGCGCTTGGCGCCGCGGCCTTCGCGTTCGCCCAGGCGCCCGCGACCGTTGCAACCGTGCCCGGCATGCCACCCGTGCCCGACGCGCGCAACCTCTACAGCGAAGTCGCGACCGGCAAGATGAGCGCGGTGGTCGCGGACCACCTGCCGCGCGTCTACGTTCCGCACGTGCGCAGCAACGACGTCTACGTGATCGATCCGGCGACGCTCAAGGTCGTCGACAAGTTCAAGGTGGGGCTGAACCCGCAGCACGTCGTGCCGTCGTGGGACCTCAAGACGCTTTGGGTCGCGAACAACGCCGAGCGAACGCCCAACGGCAGCCTGACGCCGGTCGACCCGAAAACCGGCAAGCCGGGCGCGCCGATCCCGGTCGACGATCCGTACAACATGTACTTCTCGCCGGACGGAAAATCGGCGATCGTCGTCGCCGAGGCATTCAAGCGGCTCGACTTCCGCGATCCGCAGACCTTCGCGCTGCAATTCTCCCTGCCCGTGCCGCGCTGCGGCGGCATCAACCATGCGGACTTCGCGATCGACGGACGCTACGCGATTTTCACCTGCGAGTTCACCGGCGGCATCACCAAGGTCGACCTGGTCGAGCGCAAGGTGGTGGGCTACCTGCAGCTCATCCTGCCGGGCAAGCCGACCAAGGTCGTCAAGGGCCCCGACGGCAAGGACGAGACGATCTGCACGGTATGGAAGGGCATGCCGCAGGACATCCGCGTCTCGCCCGACGGCTCGACCTGGTACATCGCCGACATGATGAGCAACGGCGTCTACGTCGTCGACGGCGCGACGTTCACGCAAGTCGATTTCCTCGCGACCGGCATCGGCTCGCACGGGCTCTATCCGTCGCGCGACGGCAGGAAGCTCTACGTCGCGAACCGCGGCTCGATGAAGATCCACGGCCCGCCCAAGGGCAAGGGCGCGGTGTCCGTCATCGATTTCGCCAGCAAGAAGATCGAAGCGACCTGGCCGGTCCCCGGCGGCGGCAGCCCCGACATGGGCAACGTCAGCGCGGACGGCAAGCAACTCTGGCTGTCCGGCCGCTACGACGACGTCGTCTATGTGTTCGACACGACGACCGGCGCGGTGAAGACGATCAAGGTCGGCATGGAGCCGCACGGCCTGACCGTATGGCCGCAGCCCGGGCGGTATTCGCTCGGGCACACCGGCAACATGCGCTAGGCGGCGGGCTTCCTGAGCTCCGTCACGCCGCCCATGTAGGGCGCGAGCGCCTTCGGCACCTCGATCGAGCCGTCGGTGCGCTGGTAGTTCTCCATCACCGCGACGAGAGTCCGGCCGACGGCGAGGCCGGAGCCGTTCAGCGTGTGCACGAGCTCGGGCTTGCCCTGCGCGTTTCGGAAGCGCGCCTGCATGCGCCGCGCCTGGAACGCCTCGCAGTTCGAGCACGAGCTGATCTCGCGGTACGCGTTCTGGCCCGGGAGCCACACTTCGAGGTCGTACGTTTTCGCCGCAGCGAACCCGATGTCGCCGGTGCAAAGGGCGACGATGCGGTACGGAAGCTCCAGCCGCTCGAGGATCGTCGCGGCATGCCGCGTCATCTCCTCGAGCGCCTCGTACGAGCGCTCGGGATGCGCGATCTGCACCATCTCGACCTTGTCGAACTGGTGCTGGCGGATCATGCCGCGCGTGTCCTTGCCGTAGCTTCCCGCCTCCGAGCGGAAGCACGGCGTGTGCGCGGTCAGCCGCATCGGGAGGTCCTTCGCGTCGAGGATCTCGCCGCGCACGGTGTTGGTGAGCGTGATCTCG
>DATBSV010000378.1:0-3306 GCA_036559685.1 Casimicrobiaceae bacterium | reverse complement strand
GTGTCGCCGATGCGCACGTCCTTGCGGCGCACCTCGTCCTCGTTGTGCAGCGTCGCGTTGGTGACGGTGACGCCGCCGACGAACACGGGCGCGAGGCGCGCGACCGGCGTGATCGCGCCGGTGCGGCCGACCTGCACCTCGATGTCGAGGACTTCGGTCGGCATCTCCTCGGCCGGGAACTTGTGCGCGACCGCGAAGCGCGGCGCGCGCGACACGTAGCCGAGCGCCTGCTGCTGCGCGAACCCGTCGACCTTGTAGACGACCCCGTCGATCTCGTAGGGCAGCTTGTCGCGCTTCGCGCCGAGCGCGCGGTAGTAGCCGAGCAGGCCGGCAAACCCCGCGACGAGCTTGCGCTCCTTGGACACGGGGAAGCGCAGCTCCTCGAGCCAGTCCATCAGCTCGCCGTGCGTGTCGGGCGCCGTCTTCTTGCCCCAGTCGGCTTCGCCGATGCCATAGGCGAAGAATGCGAGGCGCCGTGCGGCGGTGGCCTTCGGGTCGAGCTGGCGCAGGCCGCCGGCCGCGGCGTTGCGGGGGTTGACGAAGGCCTTCTCGCCCTTCGCGGCCTGCTCGGCGTTGAGTCGCAGGAAATCTTTCTTGAGCATGATGACCTCGCCGCGCACCTCGACGTGCGCGGGCGCCGACGCCGGCAGCGCGAGCGGGATCGCGGGAATCGTGCGCAGGTTGGCGGTGACGTTCTCGCCGGTCGTTCCGTCGCCGCGCGTCGCGCCGACCGCGAGCATGCGGTCGCGGTAGACGAGGCTCACGGCGAGGCCGTCGAACTTGGGCTCGCACGCGTAGCGAACGATCTCGAGGCCCAGCGCGTCGCGCGTGCGGCGGTCGAACGCGTCGACGTCGGTGTCGGCGAACGCGTTGTTGAGCGACAGCATCGGGACACGGTGCTCGACCGGTCGGAATGTGTCCGACGGCGCGCCGGAAACGCGCTGCGTCGGCGAGTCGGGCGCCCGGAGCGCGGGATGGGCGTCCTCGAGCTCCGCGAGCTCGCGCATCCACGCGTCGTATTCGGCATCGGTCGCGGTCGGCGCGTCGAGCACGTAGTACTCGTGGTCGGCCCGGCGGATCAGGTCGACGAGCGCCTCCACGCGCTTGCGGGCATCGCGTGCGGCCATTGGGGTTCGACCTCTAGGGCCTGCAAGCGCTACCGGGGCACTCGCGCCCATGTCGCGCTGGCCGCAGGGCTAGGCGCGAATGAGGCCATGTGCTTCCAGCACATAACGTTTGAGCAACAACGCCCTGCGGCCAGCGCGGCATGGGCCCTCCGGGTGATCTCAGCAAACGACCGCCCTCGTTGTTGCACATCCTCGCCGTAGTTGGGCTACGGCTTGCGGTGTGCGCCTCGATGGCGGCCGTTTGCTGAGTCACGCGAGCGTCCCGGTAGCGCTTGCAGGCCCTTAGGCCGCGAAGAGTTTATGCGCTCGCGGGCTGCCGGGCTCGATCTGCGCGCGCGCGAGGAGCTCGCTGGCGCTCACGACCTGGGCGCGGATCGCGGCGAGCGCGTTGTCGGTGAGCGGGCGCTGGTTGTCGTCGACGAGGTCGCCGCCGAGCGTCTGCGCCATGCGCTTGGCCGCGAGCTTGAGCTGGTCGAACGCGCGCGGCGGGTCGGCGACGCGCGGGACGTCGAGCACCAGCACCACGCCCTGCAGGTTCGCGATGCGCAGCGAGTCGATCGTGAACGGCTCGCCGCGGGCGCTCTGCAGCGTGTAGAGGACCGCTCCGGTTTCCTCCTGCACGCACTCGAAGCGGCCGGTCGGCGCGAGCCGGAAGCCCGCCGCTTCGGCGATGCCGCGGAGCTTGGTGCCCGGGATCGTCGTGCCGTCCGCCTTCTGGATCGTGAGCCCGATCTGCATGTCGAGCTCGGCGCACAGGCGGTCGAGCTCTTCGGCGCGCGCGGCCTCCTCGTCGAGGGGCGCCGCCGACCAAGCGGCCGGCAGGTGCGGGGCGAGCTCTCCGATCACGCGGTGGAACGTCTCGATCTGCGCTCGACTCGCGGCACCGTTGCGGTCGGCGAGCAGCAGACACGCGGCGATCTCGCCGAACTCGCCGGGCGTGTCGCCGGTCAGGCGCTGCCACGGCGCGGTTTCGTCGCGGCGGCCGAACCAGCGCAGCGGCTTGCCGAGCCGCGCGTGCAACCCCGCCGCGAGCGCGCCCGCGAAGATCGGGCGGACCGGCTGCAACGTGATCACGCACTCGATCTCGGGATCGGGCTGCGGCTGCGTGCCCTGCGCCGCGGGGTCGATCATCGAGCTGCGCGTGATCGGGGCGGACGGGGGCAGAACGCCGCCGGACATGTCCTCGGGGACGTCGGTGACCTCGATCTCCTCGGCCGGCAGCGTCGCGACCTCGTCCATCGGGATCTCGTACTTCGGGCCCGCGGGAACCTCGCCGGTGCCCTCCGAGGCGCGGGCCTGCTGCGACATGCCGAGCGTCGGCTCGACGCGGCCGTCGTCGCGCGCGCCGCTGCGGCCCATCAGCGCGTCGGCGTTCGGTCGAAACGCGCCTTCGATGCGCCGCCGGGCGCGGCGTTCCTGCCAGGCGTTGTAGGCGAGCACCCCGATGACGAGCAGGATGCCCGCGACGATGAGGGCGATCTGGAGCGTGGAGAGCCGCATGGGTCGATCGCGCGAATGGCGCGACCGATTATAGCCCGGCCATCCGCGATAACCGGGGCGTGAACGGGGTCACGCCGCCTTCGCGGTGCTCGACGCGAGGTCGATCGCCTCGGCGATGTCGACCGCCACGACGCGCGAGACGCCGGGCTCCTGCATCGTGATCCCGATGAGCTGGTTGGCGAGCTCCATCGTGATCTTGTTGTGCGAGATGAACAGGAACTGCGTCTCCGCCGACATCTCGCGCACCAGGTTGCAGAACCGCTCGGTGTTCGGGTCGTCGAGCGGCGCGTCGACCTCGTCGAGGAGGCAGAACGGCGCCGGGTTGATCTGGAACAGCGCGAACACGAGCGACGTGGCCGTCAGCGCCTTCTCGCCGCCCGACAGGAGATGGATCGACGAGATGCGCTTGGACGGCGGCTGCGCGAACACCTGCACGCCCGCGTCGAGGATCTCCTCGCCGGTCAGCACGAGCCGCGCCTGCCCGCCGCCGAACAACGCCGGGAACAGCTTGCCGAAGTTCGTGTTGACGAGGTCGAACGTCTGCTGCAGGAGCGCGCGCGACTCGCGGTCGATCTGGCGGATCGCGCTCTCGAGCGTGGCCATCGCCTCGGTCAGGTCGGCGGCCTGGCGGTCGAGGTAGTCCTTGCGCTCGCGCGACTGCGTGAGCTCGTCGAGCGCG
>DATBSV010000377.1:0-4570 GCA_036559685.1 Casimicrobiaceae bacterium | reverse complement strand
CTGCCCGGACGTCACGACCTGGCCGACCTCCGCCGACACCGTCGTGACGACGCCGTCCTGGTCGGCCACCAGCGTCGCGTAGCCGGCCTGGTTGCTCGCGACCGCGAGCTGCGCCTGCGCCTGCTCGAGCTTCGCGGCGTTCGCGTTCATCACGTTGCGCTTCTGGTCGAGCGCGCTGCCGCTCACGAATTTCTGCCGGTACAGGTTGTCGTAGCGGTCGAACTCCGCCTTCGCGAATTCGTACTCGGTCCGCGCCGCGGCGACGGCGGCCTTCGCCGCTTGCGCCTGCAGCGCGACGTCGGCCGGGTCGAGGCGCGCGAGCGGCGTGCCCTTCTTCACCTGCGCGCCGACGTCCACGAGGCGCGCGACGATCTTGCCGCCGATGCGGAAGCCGAGCTCCGACTCGTGGCGCGCCTTCACCTCGCCCGCGAACACGGTCGCGGCGCCGATGCCTCCGATCGACACGCGCGCGAGCTTGACCGGGCGCACCGGCTCGACGGGGGTCTCGTGTTTCGCGCAGGCGGCGAGCGTGGCCGCGGCCGCGAGCGCGGCGATCGTGACGAGGGTGCGACGGGAAATCATGACCGGCTCCTACAGGTCGCCGACGACGCCGCGCCACAGCGCGCCGAGCGCCGTGTCGAGGTCGTCGGGATAGTTGAAGACGAGGATCGCGGGCATCGCGCCCGTCGGCGTGAGCGGGCACACCTGCGCGCCCGCCATCTGCCACAGGCCCAGGATCAACGCGTAGCTGTGTCGCAGCAGGATGAGTCCCGCGCCGGGGGCGATCGTCGGGAAATGACGCTCGAGGCCGGCGCCCGCGCGCTGCAGCCGGTCCGCCATCCGCTGCTTGAACGCGATCGCCGCAGCGTCGGGAATCGACTGCGCCATCAGGCCGAAGCAGCGCGATGCGAGCGGCAGGAACAGCGGCGGGTCGACCATGTGCTCGTGCGTCAGCGCGAGGACGCGGTCGAAGTCGACCGGGCCGCGGCCTTCGAGCAGCGCGATCAGCGCCTGGAAGAAGCCGCCGACGTTGCGCTCGTGCAGCGCGAGCAGGAGCTCTTCCTTGCTCGGGAAGTACAGGTAGACGGTGCCCTTCGCGAGCCCCGCCTCGTCGGCGACGTCGGCCACGGACGGCATCGCGCCCGGCGCGCGGAGTAGCAGGCGCTCAGCTGCGTCGAGCAGCGCCTGCTGCCGCTCTTCCTTGTCTTCCGCCTGGATCGCTCGCTGCCGGATCGCCATCGCCGTCGCCCTAACTGACCATCGGTCATTTAGGCGGCAGCGTAAGTGACCGCCGGTCAGTTGTCAAGCTTTTGGCGGGGAACTACGGGGCGAACAGGGCAAGCGTGGCCCGGCTGAGCCCGGAGGCGGGCTCGGCGTGCTCGAGGACGACGTCGAAGTGGTGCTTGCCGGCCACGACCAGCGGGCCGTCCGTCCCGGGGGGACGGTTGGCCGTCCAGGCGTCCCACATGAGGTCGGACTGGCGCAGGAATTCGCTCGTCTCGTTCCCGCCGACCGCCACGACCAGGGGAGCGCGGGTCGTGGCGCCGAGCAGGACCGGCGAGAGCCTCGCGGCCTCGGCGTCGTCCAGCTTGAGGTCGACGTTGTACGAGAAGCGCGTCAGCGGCCGCAGGTCGTGCACGCCGGACAGCGACACGCCGCCGTGCAGCGGATTCATCGGGAATCCGTCGGTGCGCCAGTCGCGCGCCATCAGCATCGCCGCCAGGTGGCCGCCGGCGGAGTGGCCGCCGACGACGAGGCGATGCGCGCTCGCGCCGTGCCTCGCGCCCTCGCCGATCACCCACGCGACCGCGCGCGCCGCCTGGTCGACGATCGTCGCAATCGACACCTGCGGACAGAGGTCGTAGTTGACGACGGCGACCGCAATACCCTGCGCGGTCAGCGGCGGCGCGACGAACGCGTGCTCGGCCTTGTCGAGCGAGCGCCAGTAACCGCCGTGCACGAACACGAACGTTCCGCGCGCAGGCCCGCGCGGCAGGAACAGGTCGAGCGTCTCCTTCGGGCCCGAGCCGTAGCGCAGGTCGCGCAGCACGCGCTCGCTCGACACCGCCGCGGCGGAGCGCTCACCCCAGCGCGCGAACCATTGCGGATGGTCGGGGACCGCGGCGCGGTTGTTGTAGCCGCGCTCGACCTCGGCGTCGCTGAGTCTCGGCGCCGTGCGCATCACCGCCCCGCGACGATCTCGATCGCGAGCGACGGCAGGCCGTCGACGTGCGCGTCGAGGCGGTCGCCCGCGACGACCGCCGCCACGCCCGAGGGTGTGCCCGTGTAGATCAGGTCGCCGGGCAGGAGCTCGTACATCTGCGACAGGAACGCGATCATGTGCGCCGTATCCCAGATCATGTCGGCGAGGTCGCCGGTCTGGCGGCGCGTGCCGTTGACGTCGAGCGTGATCGCGCCGCGCGAGCGGTGCCCGCCGCGCGCAGCCGGCACGATGATGCCGATCGGCGCCGCCTGCGCGAACGACTTGCCGGTGTCCCACGGGCGACGCGTCTCCTTCGCCACGTTCTGCAGGTCGCGGCGCGTCATGTCGAGGCCGGTCGCGTAGCCGTAGACGTGGTCGAGCGCGTGCTCGGCCGCGATCTTCACGCCCGCCTTGCCGATGGCGACGACCATCTCGATCTCGTGGTGATAGTTCTTCGTCGCGAGCGGATAGGCGACGCGGCCGACCTCGCCCGGCCGCACCGGCACGACCGCGTCGGCAGGCTTGGTGAAGAAGAACGGCGGCTCCTTGGTCGCGTCGCCGCCCATCTCCTTCGCATGCTCGGCGTAGTTGCGGCCGACGCAGTAGACGTGGCGCACGGGGAAGCGCGCGTCGGTGCCGTCGACCGGCACGGTCGGGGCGTCCCACATCGGGATCACGGTGTTCAAGCTCGCAAGCCTCCTCGGGTCATTCGGCGTCCGGCTGCTTCGCCGGCGCGGCGTCCGCGAACGCTCTGATGCGACGGCACTCGGCGTCGATGCGCGCGAGCGTCGGGTACGGCGACACGTCGAGCGACACCTTCGCCGCGTTCGCCATCTGCGGCACGAGGCACACATCGGCCATCGTGGGCGTGTCGCCGTGGCAGAACCGGCCGGTCGCCGGGTCGTGCGAGAGCTTTGTCTCGAGCGCCTCGAAGCCGACGTCGATCCAGTACTTGTACCACCCGTCGCGCGCCTCCGGCGTGCAGCCGAGCGTGCCGGTCAGGTACTGGAGCACGCGCAGGTTGTCGAGCGGGTGGATGTCGCAGGCGATCGACAGCGCGATGCTGCGCACGCGCGCGCGCTCGAGCGCATCCTTCGGCAATAGCGGCGGCGACGGATGCGTTTCCTCGAGGTACTCGAGGATCGCGAGCGATTGCGTGAGCACCGGGCCGCCCGCGTCGAGCACGAGCGCGGGCACGAGGCCCTGCGGATTGAGCGCGAGGTACGCCTCCTCGCGCTGCGCGCCGCGCTTGAGGGGCACGAACGCGCGCTCGGGCGCAAGGCCCTTGAGGTTCAGCGCGATCCGCACGCGGTAGGCGGCGGACGACCGGAAGTAGTCGTAGAGCTTCATCGGCGGAGCGGCCGATTGTAATGCCCTACGGCACGATCGCGGTCGCCTCGATCTCGACGCGCGCGCGCGGCTCGATCAGCGCGCCGACCTCGACGGCCGTCATCGCCGGGTAGTGGCGCCCGATGACCTCGCGGTACGCGCGGCCGAGCTCGCGCAGCGCACCGGCGTACTCGCCGCGGTCGACGACGTACCAGGTGAGACGTACGAGGTGCTCCGGCCGGCCCCCGGCCTCGGCCAGCACCGCGACGACGTTCTCGAGCGCCTGGCGCGCCTGCGCGACGAAGTCGTCGGTCTCGAACGCCTGCTGCGCATTCCAGCCGATCTGCCCGCCGATCGCGACGAAGGTCCCGCGCGCCGCGACACCGTTCGCGTAGCCTTTCGGGGCGGCCCAGCCGGGGGGTTGCAGGATTTTCATTCGAACGCTCGCTCGGCGACCTCGACGAAATGCTTCATCAGCCGGGCTCGCATCGGCTCGACGATCGGCGTCGATCGGCCGGTATCGCGGCGCGTCTGCACCTGGGTCGTGCGCGCCGACATGCGCCGCTCGCCGCGGCAGGTCATCTCGTAGGCGAATTCGATCGACGCGGAGCCCAGGCGCGCGACGCCGACGTCGATCCCGAGCACGTCGGCGAGCCTCGACGGAGCGTGCCAGCGCACGTCGAGCGACACGATGGGCATGACGATCCCGTCGCGGTTGACCAGGTCCTCGAACGGCATGCCGATCGCGTGGCGGAAGAAGTCCTCGGTCGCCTCCTGCATCAGCTCGAAGAAGCGCGGGTAGAACACGATGCCGGCCGGATCGCAGTGCGCGAACCGCACGGTCTTCTCGCACCTCCACCAGGTCATGCGGGTTGCCCTTCCTGCGCCATCGCGCGAAGCTTGAAGCGCTGCACCTTGCCGGTCTCGGTGCGCGGCAGCGCCTCGACGTAGCGCACGGCGCGCGGGTATTTGTACGGCGCGATCGTCGCCTTGACGTGTTCCTGCAGCGCAGCCGTCGTCGCCGCGTCGCCCGCGTGA
>DATBSV010000376.1:0-2128 GCA_036559685.1 Casimicrobiaceae bacterium | reverse complement strand
GGATCACTTCCACTTGATGCTGCACCCGATCGCCGCGTACTGCTGGGCGGGCGCCGCCTCGCCGCTCGCGACCGCGCGCATCGCATCGACCAGGTCGCGCTTGTTGCCGTCGCGCGGCGTACGTCCGGCGTCGTCGAGCCGGCCGCGGTAGACGAGCTTCATGTCGCGGTCGTAGCCGAAGATGTCCGGGGTGCACACGGCGCCATAGGCGCGCGCGACGTCCTGCGACTCGTCGTAGAGATACGGAAAGCCGAACCCGTGCTTCGCCGCCACCGCCTTCATGTTGGAGAACGAGTCCTCGGGGTAGGCGACGGCGTCGTTGCTCATGATCGCGACGCCGCCCACGCCGAGCGCGGCGAGCTCGCGCATGTCGCGCGGTATCTTGTCGATCACCGCCTTGACGTACGGGCAGTGATTGCAGATGAACATGACGACCGTGCCGTTCTCGCCCCGCACCGAGTCGAGCGTGTGGCGCCTGCCGTCGACGCCCGGCAAGTCGAATGGCGGGGCGACCGTACCGAGCGCGCCTGCGTTGCCCTGGGTGATCATTCGACCCTTCCGTGGGATGGCAAAATCCTAGCACCCCGACCGCAAGGACGAACAGTCGCGATGGCCGTTGTCTTCCACACCGATCCGAAAACGTTCGCTCGCGCGGCGGGGCCGGTCGCGACGCGGTCGCCCTGTTCCGAGGCGTTCGTGGCGATCTGGTGCACGGGGCTGACGCAGCATCCGCCCGAGCCGGGCATCCCGTGGCTGCTGGCCACCGCCGACGTTGACGGCGCGCACGCGCTCGCGATGCAGCACGGCCTCAATCCGGTGCTGCTCGAGCACGGGGATCCAGCCGCCGTCCGGGCGATCGCGCACGCGCTCGCCGACGCGGGCCACGACGTCCCCGGCGTCCACGGTTCCGAAACCGCATGCGTCGCGTTCGCCGAGGTCTGGCATGAACGTTTCGGGCGCGATACGTCCGAGCGCGTGCGATTGCGCCACCATGTCCTGGACACCGTGTCGCCGGTGCCCGCGCCGGCGGGCGCGATGCGCGTCGCCGACGCCGGCGATCAAGGCTGGCTGGTCGAGGCGCTCGACGCGTTCGTCGACGAGACCAGGGCGCCTCCGGCGCCGCAGGGAACCGCGCGCATGGTCGAGCAGCGCGTCGCCAATCGGCGGTTCCGCGTGTGGGAGGACGGCGGGATCGCCGCGTTCCTCGGCGCCAACCTGATCGACGGTGGCCATGCGCGCATCGGTCCGGTCTACACGCCGAAAGCGCGGCGCGGCCGCGGCTACGCGACTGCGCTCGTGGCCGCGGCGTCGAGCGAGCTGATCGAGCGCGGGGCCCGCCACGTGTTCCTGACGACCGACGCCGCCAACCCGGTGTCGAACGCGATCTACGCGCGCGTCGGCTTCCGGCCGGTCGACGACATGGTCGCCTACGACTTCGTCGCGCCATGAGCGCGCGCCTCTACGTCGGCGAGTGCGCGCTCGACCTCGGCGCGACGCTCGTGCTGCCGCAGGAGGCCGCGCACCACGCGCTGCGCGTGCTGCGGTTGCGCGTCGGCGACGCGGTGATCCTGTTCGACGGGCGCGGCGGCGAATGGCACGCGGTCGTCGCATCGGCGGGTCGGCGCGGCGAGGAGGCGAGCGTCGCGATCGAGCGGTTCGATCCGGTCGAGCGCGAATCGCCGCTCGCGGTGACGCTCGCGATGTCGACGCTCGCGACCGACGCGATGGACTACGCGGTGCGCAAGGCGGTCGAGCTCGGCGTCGCGGCCATCGTGCCGGTCGTCGCCGCGCGCTCGCAAGGCGGCGCCGCGCGCGAAAGGCGCGTCGACCACTGGCGGCGCATCGCCATCGCCGCATGCGAGCAATGCGGGCGCAACCGCGTGCCGCCGATCGACGCGCCGCGCCCGCTCGCGGCGTGGCTGACGGCGCGCGACTCGCGCAGGACAGGCATCATGTTCTCGCCGGAAGGCGATGCCACGCTCGCCGACGTCGACGTGGGCAGCAGTGTCGAGATCCTGATCGGCCCGGAAGGCGGCTTCGACGCGGCCGAGCTCGCGGCAGCGACGCTGGCGGGCCTGCGCATCGTCGCGTTCGGGCCGCGTGTGCTCAAGGCGGAGACAGCGTGCGT
>DATBSV010000375.1:0-23271 GCA_036559685.1 Casimicrobiaceae bacterium | reverse complement strand
GGCCGAGTGGCAGCAGCGCCACGCGTACCAGGGCAAGCCGGTGAAGCTCGTGCTGCCCGACGGCGCCGCGGTCAAGGGCACGGTCGCCGGCGTCGACGCCAGCGGCGCGCTCGTGCTCGCCGACGGACCGCGCCGCTCGCGGTTCCTGTCGGGCGAGCTCTCGCTTCGCCGCGGCAGCTAGCGTTCCGCGCGCGACAGCGCGCGCCCGCGAGGTCGTGGATAATCGGCTCATCGAAGGGCAACTCACGCTGGCCGAGTCGTAGTCGACAACGCCACGCCGATCGATGCGCACCGTCTTCGTCCTCCTGCTCCTCGCGAACCTGACGCTCTTCGGTTATACGTGGCTCGACGGCGGCGCCGGCGGCGAGGCCGTGCGCCTGAACGAGCAGGTGCAGCCCGACAAGATCAAGCTGCTCACGCCGCAGGAAGTCGCCACGCTCGGCCCAGCGAAGGTCGCCGCGCTCGCCGACGTCTGCATCGAATGGGGGCCCTTCGGCGACACCGAGCGTCCGCGCGCGCTCGCCGAACTCGAGCCGCTCGCGGTCGGGAAGCTCACCACGCAAAAGCGCGTCGACGCGAGCGGGCTGTGGTCGGCGATGCTCGCGCCGTTCCCGAATCGCCCGGCCGCCGACCGGCGCGCGAGCGAAGTGCGCGCGCAGGGCGTGCGCGACGTGTCGATCGTCGACGCGGGCGGCGGCCGCTACACCGTCGCGATCGGTCTCTTCCGCAACGAGGAAGCCGCGCGCTTGCACGCGGCCGAGCTCACGCGGCAGGGCGTGATCGGCACCGCGACGGCGACCGCGCGCTCGCAGCCGGTGTCGTTGACGCTAATCGTCGTGCGCGATCCTCCCGCCAACGTCGTGGCGCGGTTGCGCGAGCTGCAGCCGAGCTATCCGGCGGCCGAGCTCAAGGTGACCGGGTGCGATCGTGCGTGACGCCGATCCGGTCGAAGCGCGCGCGGCGCTGATCGCCGAGGCGCGGCGCGTGCTCGGCAAGTTCGCGCTGGTCAAGCCGTCGATCAGCGCGGGCGGCGTGGCCTCGGCGCTGGAGACGCTGTCGGGCCGCATCTACTCCGGCATCTGCCTCGACCTCGCGTGCGGCATCGGCTTCTGCGCCGAGCACGCGGCGGTCGCGGACATGCTGAAGGCGCGCGAGACCGCGATCCGGCGCATCGTCGCGATCGACGAAGAGGGCGTGCTGGCGCCGTGCGGCCGCTGCCGCGAGCTGATCGTGCAGCTCGACCGGCGCAACCTCGAGTGCGAAGTGATCCTGCCGGGCGACACCAGCATGCGCATGGCGGACCTCCTGCCGCGCGCCTGGCTCGAGCCGCTGTTCGCGCGCGATTGAGCGCTCCGCTGCGACTCGCGAGCGGCGCGCGCGATGTCGCGCTCGCGCGCGAGCTGTTCGCCGAATACGCGTCGACGCTCGAGCTCGACCTCGCGTTCCAGGGCTTCGGCGACGAGCTTGCGACGCTCCCGGGGCGTTACGCGCCGCCGCGCGGGCGGCTGTTCCTCGCGGGGCTGCCGGACGAGGCGGTCGGTTGCATCGCGCTGCGCGAGCTCGACCTGCCGCCCGAGGCGCTCGGCGGCGCGGCCGCGGCGCCGGTTGGCGAGATCAAACGGCTCTACGTCCGGCCGGTCGCGCGCGGGACCGGAACCGGCCGTCGGCTCGCGGCCGCCGTCGTCGACGCTGCGCGCGCGATCGGGTACCGTACGCTCTGCCTCGACACGCTCGAGGGAATGCGCGAGGCGCGCGCGCTGTACGAGAGCCTCGGCTTCGCGACCACCGATCGCTACTACGGCCCGCCCCTCGACGGCATCGTGTACTACCGGATGACGCTCTGATCCATGGGCGCCGCAGGGCCGCCCCAAGGCGCCCGCCCCCTCCTTCGAGGAGGGGGGGCGCGACGTCGCGAAGCGACTAGCCTGGGGGAGGCCGTTTAATGGCGGCGGAGACTTCCCCGGCGGTCGTCGCGCGCGTCGCCGCGCTCGAGCGGGCGCACGGCATCGAGGTCGTCACCGCGTCGATCGCGAAGGCCGACGTCTACCCCGAGCTCCCGTGGCGCGCGGGCGCGCTCGCCGCGTCGCTGACCGCGCTCTGCGTCGCGATCGGCGACGTGCTGCGTCCCGACTGGGCGACGTCGACGACGCTGCTCGTCTCGCTGGCGACCGTCATGATCGTCGGCGCCGGCGTCTCGCTCCTGGCGATCTTCGTTGCCCCGTTCGCGCGGCTGTTCCTGTCGCGCACGCGCGCCGAGGTCGAGGTGCGCCAGTTCGCGCACGCGTTCTTCCTCGAGCGGCAGCTCTTCCGCACACGCAAGCGCCTCGGCGCGCTGATCCTGATCGCGCGCTTCGAGCACCGCGTCGAGGTGGTCGCCGACATCGGCTTCGACGGCCGCATCGCCGCGGCCGAGTGGGGCAGCATCATCCCGCCGATGCTGCCGCTGCTGCGCGACGGCCGCGCCGACGAGGCGCTGATCGCGGGGCTCGACGCGCTCGACACGCTGCTCGCGTCGCGCGGTTTCGTCGGCGACGGGCGCGGCACGAACGAGCTGCCCGACGCGACGATGCACGAGGACGAGGGCGACCGATGAGCGCGTTCGTCGCGCGGATCCGTGTCGCGGCCTTTGCCGCGTTCGCGATGGCGCCGCTCGCGGCGCTCGCCGCGGACGTGCCCTACCTGACCGGGCGCGTCGTCGACAACGCGAACATCCTGTCGGCCGGCGCGAAGCAGAAGATCGCGCAGCTCTCCGAGGCGCGCGAGAAGGCGTCGGGCGACCAGGTCGTCGTGCTGACCATGCCCTCGCTCGAGGGCGAGAGCATCGAGGGCTACGCGACGCGCGTGTTCGACGCGTGGAAGCTCGGCCAGAAGGGCAAGGACAACGGCGTGCTCGTGATCGTCGCGCCGTCGGACCGCAAGATGCGCATCGAGGTCGGCTACGGCCTCGAAGGAACGCTGACCGACGCGACGTCGTCGCGCATCGTCCGCGAGGCGATGACGCCGCGCTTCAAGCAGAACGACTTCGACGGCGGCGTCACCGCGGGCGTGCAGGCGATCGTCGACACGCTCGAGGGGAAGGGCGACTGGGCATCGGGCGGATCGGCGTCGACCGAGCCGACGTCGTCGACCAAGCAGTCGGCGTTCTCCTCGATCGAGGCGCAGCTGCCGCCGTGGCCGATGCGCATCCTGCTCGGCGCGTTCATCTTCGGGATCATCGGGCTCTTCACGTTCCTCGGCGTGATGACGCCGGGGATGGGCTGGTTCCTCTACTTCTTCCTGATCCCGTTCTGGGCGATGTTCCCGATCATCGTCCTCGGCGTGAAGGGCGCGCTGATCCTGCTCGGGATCTACGTCGTCGGCTTCCCGATCGCCAAGCTGATCGTGAGCCGCCAGCCGTGGTACCTCAAGGCCGCGAAGGACATGAAGACCAAGGGCACGACGACGATCGGCGGCATGGTCGTCACCAGCGGCGGCTCGAGCTCGGGCGGCTATTCGTCGGGCGGTGGCGGATTCTCGGGCGGCGGCGGGAGCTCGGGCGGCGGCGGCGCGTCAGGCTCGTGGTGAGCGCTTCACTCGATCACGCGATTCGCCTGTGCCAGGAACGATTCGGGGAACGTTAGGCCGTTCGCCCTGGCGGTCTTCATGTTCACGATCAGCTCGAAATTGGTCGGCTGCTCGATCGAGAGGTCGCCTGGCTTGGCCCCCTTGAGAATCTTGTCGACGTAGACGGCCGCGCGGCGAAAATTGTCCGTGAAATCGGGTCCGTACGACATCAGTCCGCCGGCTTCCGGCCACGTGCCATTGGCAAACATGGCCGGTGTCTTGAGGCGATTGATTCGATCAAGGATCGCTTGACGTTGACTGGCCAGGGTACCGCCTGTCGTCACGATATAGGCTTGCGCACCTATTGCCGTGGCTCGCTTGAAAGCCGGCTCGATGTCCTCGGGTTGCCTCAACTCGATCGGGGTCATCCGCAGCTCCATGCGCGAGGCGACTTCCCCGATTTCCTTCGCTTGCGAAACGCTGCCCACATTGCCCGGCTCGAACAGCAGGACGATGTGCGTGACACGCGGAAACGCCTGTTTCAGCAACTGCAGTCTCTTGGCCGAGAGCTCGGTTGAAAGCGTCGTCAGGCCGGTCGCGTTGCCTCCGGGCCGCCGCAGGCTCGCTGCGAGCCCATTTCCAACCGGATCCTGGGTGATGGCAAACACGATCGGTATCGTCTTGGTGGAGTGTGCGAGCAGGCGCACGTCCTCGTCCGAAGGCACCAGCAGCAGATCCGGTCGGCTCGCCACCAGCGCGGCAGCCAGGCCCGGCAACGCTTGCGTTACACCGTTGGCGTAGCGGGCATCGATGGCGTAGTCGCGTCCTTCGACCCAGCGCAGCTCCAGCATGCCGGCGCGGAACGCGACGAGCCTGGCGGCGTTGACCTGAGCGTTCGCCTGACTGAGATATCCGATCTGCCGCACCCGGCGTTCGGTTTGCGAGCGTGCCGACAGCGAAACTGTCGCAAGGCCGACCGTGGCAATGAGGAACTCTCTACGGCGGACCACTGCTCGCCCTACGTGCGCGCGGTAAGCGCGTAGCCGGTCTCGCCGTCGTCGATCGCGCCGGGCGACGCGACCTCGGCGATGTCGCGCCAGCCCGCCTCGAGCAGGAGCTCGGCGAGCTCGCTGCCCGCATACCACGTGACCGCGCCGCGCGCATGCGCCTCGGCGAGCGCGCGCGCGCCGTGCCGGTGCGTGTAGCGCGCGTCCGTGCGCGCGAGCCGCGCGTCGGCGTCGACGGACGTTTCGGAGCGCATGCGGATCTTCGAGCCGTCGTCGAGCGCGACGCTCTTCCATTCGACCAGCGGCGCGCCGTAACGTGATCCCGCGTACGGCGGGACGCGCGCGTCGACGATCAGGAGGCCCGGGCCGATGAGGTGCATGCGCAGCCGCTCGAGCGCGAGGCGCGCGGCGACCGGGTCGGCGATGCGCGCGAACGCGCTGCCGTCGAGGATCGCGGCGGCGTAGCGCGTCGGCAGGTTGAGCGCGGGCAGCGACTGGCGGTAGAGCGTGGTCGTGCGTCCCTCCGCCGCGAGGCGCGCCTCGGCGAGCGCGAGCGCGGCGCCCGATGCGTCGGCGCCCTGGATCGCGATGCCGCGCGCCAGCAGCGGCACGAGCAGGCGCCCCGAGCCGCACATCGCGTCGAGGCACAGCCCCGCTTCACGCGGCAGCCGCGCCACGTACCAGTCGATCTCGTCGCGCGCGGCCGCCGGTCGCGCGGCGTCGTCGAAGCGTGCGCGCAGCGCGTCGTCTACGGGCTCGGCAAGGGGCGTACGCATCGAGTCATTGTGCGCCCGGTCGCGCGGGCGCCGCATCGGCCGTCCGTCAGGAGCCGGCGGCGCGCTCGGCCGCGATCAGCGCCGCGAAATGGCGCGCGACGCGCGCCGGATCCGGGTCGAGGCCGGTGAACAGCCGAAACGCGTCGACCGCCTGGCCGACGTTCATCCCGCCGCCGTCGAGCGTCGCGCAGCCGCGCGAGCGCGCAGCGGTGAGCAGGGCCGTGTCGATCGGCCGGTACACGCAGTCGGCGACCCATTGCTTCGCGTCGAGCAGCGCCGCGTCGATCGGCGTGCCCGGCAGCTTCGCCATGCCGATCGGCGTCGCGTTGATCACGCCGCTCGCGCCGGCGAGCGCCTCGCGTGCGCCCGGGACCGCGACGATCGTGCGGTCGGAAAACCGCGCGGCCGCGCCGCGCGCGAGCTCGTCGGAGCGCGCGGGATCGTTGTCGACGATCCGAAGCTCGCGCGTGCCGAGCCCCAGCATCGCGTGCGCGACGGCCGAGCCCGCGCCGCCCGCGCCGATCAACGCGACACATGCCGTCGACGCGTACGGCAATCCGCGCCGGAAGCCGTGCGCGAATCCCGATGCGTCGGTGTTGTGGCCGGTCGCGCGGCCGTCGCGGAACACGACGGTATTGACGGCGTTCATCGCGCGCGCGTCGTCGGAGAGCGCATCGAGCAGCGGCAGCACCGTCTGCTTGCACGGGAACGTGATGTTGAGCCCCGCGTAGCCGAGCAGCCGCGCGGCGTCGAGAAGCGAAGGCAGCGCGCGCTCGCCGAGCGCGAGCACGTCGAGGTCGTAGATGCGGTACTGCAGCCGCAACCCCTGCGCATCGCCCTCGGCTTCGTGCAGCGCGGGCGACAGCGTCTGCTGAATGCCGGCGCCGATCAGGCCGAGCAGCACGCGGGGCTTGGACGCCGTCGCGGTCATCACACGCGCTCGAGGATCACCGCGATGCCCTGGCCGACGCCGATGCACATCGTCGCGAGCGCGTAGCGGCCCTTGCGCCGCGCGAGCTCGTAGGTCGCGGTCGCCGCGAGGCGCGCGCCCGAGGCGCCGAGCGGGTGGCCGATCGCGATCGCGCCTCCGTTGGGATTCACGTGCGCCGCGTCGTCGGGAAGGCCGAGCTCGCGCGTGACGGCGAGCGCCTGCGCGGCGAACGCCTCGTTGAGCTCGATCACGTCGAGATCGCGCACCGAAAGTCCGGCGAGCGCCAGGACCTTGCGCGTCGCCGGCGCGGGACCGATACCCATGATGCGCGGTGAGACGCCGGCGACGGCCGAGGCGACGATGCGCGCGCGCGGCGTCAGGCCGTGCTTGCGCGCCGCGACCTCGGAAGCGATCAGCGTCGCGGCCGCGCCGTCGTTGATTCCGGACGCGTTGCCCGGTGTCACCGTGCCGTCGGGGCGGACGACGCCCTTCAGCTTCGCGAGCGCCTCGAGCGTCGTCGCGCGCGGATGCTCGTCGCGCGACACGACGGTCGCGTCGCCCTTTTTCGATGGCACGCTCACCGGCACGATCTCGTCGGCGAGCCGGCCGGCCTCGATCGCGTCGGCGGCGCGTTGCTGCGAGCGCAGCGCGAAGCGATCCTGGTCCTCGCGCGCGACGCCGAACTCGGCGGCGACGTTCTCGGCGGTCTCGGGCATCGAGTCGATCCCGTATTCCGCCTTCATCAGCGGGTTGACGAATCGCCAGCCGAGCGTCGTGTCCTCGACCTTCGCCGCGCGCGAGTACGCCTCGGCCGCCTTCGCCAGCACGAACGGCGCGCGCGACATGCTCTCCACACCTCCAGCGATCATCAACGACGTCTCGCCGGTCTTGATCGCGCGCGCGGCGATCGCGATCGCGTCGAGGCTCGAGCCGCACAACCGGTTGATCGTCGACCCGGGCACGCTTTCGGGCAGGCCCGCGAGCAGGAGCGCCATGCGCGCGACGTTGCGGTTGTCCTCGCCGGCCTGGTTCGCGCAGCCGTAGAGCACGTCGTCGACGGCGTCCCAGTCGACGCGCGGATTGCGCTCGCGCAAGGCGCGGATCGGGATCGCCGCGAGGTCGTCGGTGCGAACCGACGCGAGGGCGCCGCCGTAGCGGCCGAACGGCGTGCGGATCGCGTCGCAGATGAAGGCTTCAGCCATAGGGCGTGTCCCTTGTGGGTCCGGCTTCAGCCGGACGCTCTCCCGTCAATGAGCGGGACCCCGCTGAGACGTTCGAGCTCGGCGAACGAAAGGCCCTCGACCCACTCGCGAACGCTCAGGCCTTGCGGCGTGACGTCGAGGACGGCGAGGTCGGTGTAGATGCGGTCGACGCACTGTAGGCCGGTGACCGGGTAGGTCAACCGCTCGACCAGCTTGCTCTCGCCGCCCTTGGTCAGGTGCTCCATCATCACGTACACGCGCTTCGCGCCGGTCGCGAGGTCCATGGCTCCGCCGACCGCCGGGATCGCGTCGGGCGCGCCGGTGTGCCAGTTCGCGAGATCGCCCGCCACCGACACCTGGAACGCGCCGAGCACGCAGATGTCGATGTGGCCGCCACGCATCATGGCGAACGAGTCGGCATGGTGAAAGTACGCGCCGCCGGCCAGCAGCGTCACCGGCTGCTTGCCCGCGTTGATCAGGTCCATGTCCTCGTGGCCCGCTGCGGGCGCCGGCCCCATGCCGAGGATGCCGTTCTCCGAATGCAGCACGATCTCGCGGTCGTGCGGCAGGTGGTTCGCGACGAGCGTCGGCAACCCGATGCCCAGGTTCACGTACGCGCCCTCGGGAATGTCGCGCGCGACTTTCGCCGCCATCTCGTCGCGGGAGTAGCGCTTCATCGTGTCAGCCCGCCGACGCGGCAAGAGCGCCCGCTGCCGGCTCCGCGGCGAGCACCACGCGTTTCACGTAGATTCCCGGCGTCGCGACCGCCTCGGGATCGAGCGCGCCGAGCGGCACGATCTCGCGCACCTGGACGATCGTGCACGCGGCGGCCGCCGCCATGATCGGCCCGAAGTTGCGCGCGGCCTTCCGGTACACGAGGTTGCCCCAGCGGTCGGCGCGGTCGGCGCGGATCAGCGCGTAGTCGGCGCGCAGCGCGTGCTCGAGCACGTGCACGCGGCCTTCGATGTCGCGCGTCTCCTTGCCCGCGCCGAGATCGGTTCCGACCGCCGTCGGCGTGAAGAACGCGCCGATGCCCGCGCCGGCGGCGCGGATGCGCTCGGCGAGCGTGCCCTGCGGCACGAGCTCGAGCTCGATCGCGCCGGCGCGCCACAGGCCGTCGAACACCCAGGAGTCGACCTGGCGCGGGAACGAGCAGACGATCTTGCGCACGCGCCGCGCAGCGAGCAGCGCGGCGAGCCCGTGATCGCCGTTCCCCGCGTTGTTGTTGACGACCGTGAGGTCGCGTGCGCCCTGCGCGATCAGCGCGTCGATCAGCGCGACCGGGATGCCGGACGTACCGAAGCCGCCCACCATCACCGTCGCACCGTCTTCGATGCCGGCGACGGCGGCCTCGAGGGTAGGTACGGTCTTGTCGATCATGGCATGCGCGCGCGAGGACGGAATTCTAGCGCGTCGTGCCCGTGCTAGAGTCGGGCGCATGACGGCGGGCGCGCAGACCGAGCGTCGCGCGCTCCCGCGCGCATTTCGTCGCTTCCTGTGGACGCGCCTGTTCGGTACGACGGCGAACCAGATGCTGTTCGTCGCGCTGGCGTGGCAGATGTACGACCTGACCGGCCGTGCGTGGGACCTCGGCCTGGTCGGCCTCATGCAGTTCGTGCCCGCGCTGGTGTTCGCGCTGCCCGCTGGGCAGCTCGTCGACCGCGTCGACCGGCGCCGCGTGCTCGCGGCGAGCCTGGCGCTGCAGGCGGCGGTGTCGCTCATGCTCGCATGGGGCAGCCTGCACGGATGGATCGGGCGCGAGATCATCTTCGGGCTGTGCGTCGTGCTCGGCGTCGCGCGCGCGCTCCAGATGCCGTCGCAGCAGGCGATCGTTCCCGCGCTGGTGCCGCCGGCCAGCCTGCCGCGCGCGTTCGCGGCCGCCTCGTCGCTGCTCAAGCTCGCAGTCGTCGGCGGTCCCGTGCTCGGCGGCTTCGTCTATGCGTTCGGGCCTGCGGCCGTCTACGCGCTGTGCCTCGTGCTGCTCGTCGCGGCGATCGTGCCGCTCGCGACGATTGCGCCGATCCCGCCTGCGCGCGACCAGGCCCCGGTGTCGTGGGCGACGCTGTTCGGCGGGCTCACGTTCATCTGGCAACGCAAGCCGGTGCTCGGCGCGATCTCGCTCGATCTCTTCGCGGTACTGCTCGGCGGCGCAACCGCGCTGCTGCCGATCTATGCCAAGGACGTGCTCGCGACCGGCCCTTGGGGACTCGGGATCCTGCGCGCCGCACCGGCGCTTGGCGCGATGGTCATCGGCCTCGCGCTCGCGCGCTGGCCGCTCGAGCGGCACGTCGGCCGGCGCATGTTCGTCGCCGTCGCGATCTACGGCGTTTCGATCGTCGTGTTCGGGCTGTCGCGCGATTTCGCGCTGTCTTTCATCGCGCTCGCGATCGGCGGCAGCGCCGACATGGTGAGCGTGATCGTGCGCCAGACGCTCGTGCAGATCGACACGCCCGACGCGATGCGAGGTCGCGTGAGCGCCGTCAACAGCCTTTTCATCGGCGCGAGCAACGAGCTGGGCGAGTTCCGCGCCGGCACGGTCGCCGAGTTCATGGGACCGGTCTGGGCGACCGTCGCGGGCGGCGTCGGGACGCTCGTCGTCGTCGCGCTGTGGATGCGCGCGTTCCCGACGCTCGCGCGGCGCGACCGGCTGGTGCCGCTCGGTCCCGATACGGCGACGCGCGTCTAGTCGTCGCTGGACGCGCGCGGCGCGAGCCCGCGACGCATCCCGTCGCGCAGCACGTCGAACGGGTAGTGCCCGGCCGCGTCGTCGAGCAGCGTATCGATCATCTCCGTGTAGTCGGGCTCGTCGACGTAAGGCGCGCACTCGCACAGCAGCGCGATCGCGCGCAGGTAGCGGACGTAGAGCGCCGCCTCGCGCGCCGTCATCCGCCCTTCGACGCCCAGCCGCGCGAGCACGGCCGCATCGACGCCCGGAAGAGACAGCTCGCCGTTCATCGCGCGATCCGAAGGTGCCGCGCGGCGAACAGCGCCGCTTCCACGCGGCTGCGAACCTGCAGCTTCGCGAGGATATTGGTCACGTAGTGCTTGATCGTCTTCTCGGTGAGTCCGAGCGCCTGGCCAATGGCGCGATTGGTGAGACCGTTGCCGATCAGGCGCAGGATCTCGCGTTCGCGCTCGGTCAGCTCCTGCAGCGGGTCGGGCGCCGGGCCGCGCGTCAGCAGCGCGAGCATCTCCGCCGCGAGCGACGGCGTGACGTACGACTCGCCCGCGACGGCGCCGCGTATCGCGCGCGCGAGCTCCTGCCCCGACACGCCCTTCAGCACGTAGCCGCGCGCGCCCGCCTTGAACGCGCCGAGCAGCTTGTCCTGATCCTCGGACGCGGTGAGCATGACGATCGCTGCGGCCGGGCACGCGGTCGCGATGCGCTCGGCGGTCACGAGACCGTCCTGGCCCGGCATGCTGACGTCGAGCAGCACGACGTCGGGCATCAGCTCGCGCGCGAGCCTGAGCGCGTCCTCGCCCGACGCCGCCTCGCCGGCGATCGCGATCCCGCTCTCGCGCGAAAGCGCGTGCACGACGCCCGCGCGGAAGATCGGGTGGTCGTCGACGACCAGCACGGTGATCGCGTCAGCCATCGCTCGCCCCGCTGAGGCTGAGCGGCAGCCGCACGCGCGCGACCGTGCCCTCGCCGTGCGTCGATTCGACGTCGAACGTCCCGCCGAGCACGTGCACGCGCTCGCGCAGGCCGGCGAGGCCGCCGCGCCCGCGCGCGACCTCGGACGCGACGTCGAAACCCGGACCGCGGTCGCCGACCTCGAGCGTGACGTCGTCGCGCGACTGCACGACGCTCACGTGCTGGTTCGCGGCGCCCGCGTGCCGGAAGCCGTTCGCCAGCAGTTCCTGCAGCACACGGTAGATCGTGATCTTGACCGGAAGCGCGGCGTCGGGAGCGTCGCCCGCGGCCGACCACGCGACCGGCGCGCCGGTCTTGCGCTCGTAGTCGCGCACGGCGCGCGCCGCCACGTCGGCCGGCGAAAGCTGCTCGATCTCGGGCAGCTGCATGCCCGCCGAGATCGAGCGCAGGTCCGCCATCGCGGTGTCGACGGCCGTCCGCACGGCCGCGAGGTCGGACGCGGCGACGGTCACACCCGCGCCTCCGGACGGCGCGGCGGACTCGGCCATCGAGACGAGGCGCATTTGCGCGAAACCGAGGTCCTGTGCGGGACCGTCGTGCAGGTCCGCGGCGATGCGCCGCAGGAAGCGCTCGTTGAGCGAGGTCGTGCGCGCGGCGGCGCGTCGCACCGTCGCGTCCAGCCGCTCGTTGGTCTCGAGCAGTCCCGAAAGCTCCGCGACGCGCTCGCGCAACGCCTGCCGCTGGTCGACGATCGTGCGGCTCGCGCGGCGCACCAGCCCGAACAGCAGCACGTACATCGCGAGCGCCGTGGCGACGACGACGCCCCAGGTGCGCCACCGCGCGGACCGCATCGCCTCGTCGAGCTCGTCGGTCGTCTGGTAGAACTCGGCGGCGCCGAGCACCTTGCCGAGCGCCTCGGCATGCACCGGCGCGTAGGTCTCGACCAGTCGATCGGGCCAGTTCTCGAGCGCGAATCCGTGCGGCTGGACACGCCGGTCGAGGATATGGGTGAAGACCTCGCCGCGCAGCGCGGTCGTGAGGTCGGCCTCGACCGGGAACGAGCGGCCGATGAGATCGGGCTGGTTGCTGTACATGACGCGCCCGTCGGGACGCCACAGGACGAAGGCGACGATCTTCTTGCCGAGCGGCGTGCCGGCGAACAGCGCGTCGAGTTCGGCGCGGCGCGCGTCGTCGAGGCGCTCGTTCTCGAGCAGCGTCTCGAGGTGCGGCGCGACCAGGCTGTCGACATAGAGGCTCTGCACCTCGCCTATCCGCTTGACCACGCCCTGCTCGATCTCGCGCTCGACGAAAAGCCCGACCGCGAGCATTCCCGCCAGCAGGATCGGGAAGCTCGCGACGAGGAACTGGCGCGTGAGCGTGAGGCGACGGAACGCATCGATCATGGTCGACGCCCAGCGTACCGCCGCGCGCAGCCGCTGGCCATGGACCAAGGTCGGACGCGCGGGGGTACCTTCGGTCCGGCGATCAGCGCTGCGCGGTCAGCGCGCCGGCCGCCTGCGTCGCGTCGCGGCCCTCGGCCAGCGCGATCACGCGGCGGGCGCCTGCGAGCGCGCGCCGCGCGCGGTCGAGCGCCGGAACGCTTTTCGCGAGCTCGAGCGTTGGCACCTCGAGCGACAGCGGGACGCCGCGCGGCAGCGTTCGTACCAGAGCGACGAGATCGAGCTCGCCCTCGCCCGGGAAGCGGCGCTCCGCGCGCGCCTCGGCGAGGATCGCGTCCATCGTCGGCGGGATCGCCGCGGGCACGTCGCAAAGCTGCGCGTAGCGGAATCGCGACGCGGGCAGGCGCGCGATGTCGTCGATGCGCGAGCGCGACCGTGAGAGGTGGAACGCGTCGACGAGAATGCCGCCGTTCGCCCGGCCGGCGCGCTCGACGATGCGCGCGGCCTGCGCGAGGTCCTTCGCGTCGGTCCACGACATGAATTCGAGATGTGCGGCGATGCCATAGGGCGCCGCGAGATCGCAAAGCGCCGCGAAGTTGTCGGTCAGGCGCGCCTCGTCGGGATCGTTGCCCGCGACGAGCAGGTGCTTGGCGCCGAGCCACGCGCCGGTCTCGACGATGCCCTGGGCATCGCGCGCGACGTCGGTGGCGGGCTTTAGGCGGAAGATCTCGACGTCGAGCACCTGGAGGCCCGTCGCATCGAGCCGCGCGCGCGTCTCGCGCACCACCGGCGTGTCACCGATCATCGCGTGCTGCGGCTCGGTCGGCGTCGCGGCGATCAGGCGAAGCCCGACGTGCGAGTACCCGGCCGCAGCGGCCGTCGACACGAGCTCGGGCGGCGATAGCTCCAGCGCGGTCAGCGCAGCCAATGAAAACGCTCGCGTCATGCGGACGCCTTCACCGGAGCGTGACCCCCGAGGAACAGCCGGTTGAGATTGGGATCGCCGAGCAGCTCGCCCGCGGGCCGGTCGAGCGCGAGACGGCCCATTTCGAGCACGAGCGCGCGGTTCGCGAACTTGAGCGCGGTGCGCACGTTCTGCTCGACCATCAGCACGGTCGTGCCCGCGTCGGCGAGCTGGCGCAGCAGCGCCATCACGTCCTGCACGAGCTTGGGCGACAGCCCGATCGAAGGCTCGTCGATCAGCAGCACGCGCGGGCGCAGGAGCAGTGCGCGGCCGACCTCGAGCTGCTTCTGCTCGCCGCCCGACATCGTCGACGCCTGGTTGTCGATGCGCTCGCGAATGCGCGGAAAGCGCGTCAGCACCTCCTCGATACGCGCCGGGAGCTCGGCCCGCGGCAGCGTGATGCCGCCGAGCTCGAGGTTGTGGCGCACCGACAGCGAGCCGAACAAGTTGCGTCCCTGCGGCACGAATGCGATGCCGTCGGCGAGCAGCTCGCGCTGTGATTTCCCGTTGATGACGCGACCCTCGAAGCGCACCTCGCCCGAGCGCGGCACCAGCATGCCGAACAGCGTCCTCAGCACGGTCGACTTGCCCGCGCCGTTGGGGCCGATCAACAGCGTGATCTCGCCGCGGCGCGCGTCGAGCGTCGTCTCGTTGAGGATGGTGAGGCTCGGCGAGTAGCCGGCGACGACCTTGTCGAACTCGATGATCTTCTCGGCGGTCCTCGATTACCTCCCCCAGGCTAGCCGCTTCGCGGCGTCGCACACCCCCTCCTGAAGGAGGGGGCGCCGCGCCCTTGGGGCGGCCCGGCGGGCGCGGCAGGAGCTTCGGTTCACGTGCATCGCTAGTTCCCGAGGTAGGCCTCGAGCACGCGGCGGTCGGACTGCACGACCGCCGGCGCGCCCTCGGCGAGCACCTTGCCCTCGACCATGCAGATCACGTGCGGGCACAGCTTCATGATGAAGTCCATGTTGTGCTCGATCACGACGAAGCTGCCGCCCTGCGTCTTGTTGAGCTGCACGAGCAGGTCGCGGAGCTGCTCGACGAGGCTCGGGTTGACGCCGGCGCAGGGCTCGTCGAGCAGCACCAGGCGCGGCGCCGGCATGAACGCCATCGCGATGTCGATCAGCTTCTGCTGGCCGTACGAGAGCGAGCCGGCGGGCAGGTGCGCGACGTGCTTCAGCCGGAACAGCTCGATCATCTCGTCGGCATGGGGGCCGAGGCCCGCGTCCGGTTTCGCGATCAGCCGGCCGGGCATCGAGCCCTTGAACTCCTGCGCGGCGACGATCAGATTGTCGCGCACCGACAGCTTGCCGAACACCTGCAGCGTCTGGAACGTGCGGCCGACGCCGCGGCGCGCGAGCTCGAGCGGCGACATGCCGGTGATGTCCTCGCCGCAGAACTCGACGCCGCCCGAGGTCGGCCTGATCTGGCCGAGGATCGAGTTGAACAGCGTCGTCTTGCCGGAGCCGTTGGGGCCGATCACGCCGACGATCTCGCCGGGGCCGACCTTGAAGCTCACGCCGTCGACGGCCTTGATCGCGCCGTACTCCTTCCGCACGTCCTTGACGTCGAGGAACGGCGGGGTCGCACTCATTTGGCGACCCCCGGCGAACGGCGGAACCGGTCGGCGATCGACAGGATGCCGCCCGGCAGCCAGATCATCAGCGCGACGACCGCGACGCCGAAGAACACGAGGTACCACTTCTGCATGAACTTGAGCGCCTCGAGCGCGCTTCCGCGCAGCACCTCGGGCAGCAGGATGATGATGATCGTGCCCACGACCGGTCCGAGGAAACGGCCCGAGCCGCCGACGATCACCGCGAGCAGCATCATGAGCGAGGTCGAAAAGTGGAACGGCCCCGGCTCGATGAACTCGACCAGCGACGCGTAGTAGACACCGCCCACGCCCGCACACGCCGCCCCGATCGCGAACGCGAGGAGCGTGTAGGCCGTGATGTTGACGCCGAGGCTCTCGGCGCGGATCGGGTTGTCGCGCAGCGCGGCGAACGCGCGGCCCCAGGGCGAGCGCAGCAGCCACCACAACAGGCCGCCGAGGATCACGAGCGACACGAGCGTGAAATAGAAAAACGGCAGTGGCCGCTCGAACGACCAGCCGAGGATCGACGGGCGCGGGATCGAGCTGATGCCGTACGTGCCGCCGGTGATCTTCTCTTCGTTGCGCATCACGAGGAAGACGAGGACGTTGAAGCCTAGCGTCGCGAACGCGAGGTAGTGGTGCTGCACTCGCAATGCCGGGAAACCGAGCGCCAGCCCGACGAAGAAGCAGGCGACCGCAGCCATCGGAACGACCAGCAGGAACGGGACGCCGGCCTTGAGCGAGATCGCGGCGATGTACGCGCCGATGCCGAAGAACGCTGCCTGGCCGAGCGACATCTGGCCCGCGTAGCCGACGGTCAGGTTGAGCCCGAACGTCGCCATCAGGTAGACCATCGTCAGCGTCAGCAGGTAGACGTCGCTGCGCTTGAGGAACAGCGCGACGGCGCCCAGCGCGACCAGCAGGACGGCGAGAAGCGCGGTGTTGCGGACGGAAGAACTCATACCTTCCGCTCCTCGGCCTTGCCGAGCAGGCCCTCGGGACGGAACAGGATCACCAGCAGGAAGAGCATCAGCGCGACGCCCTCCTTGTACGCGGGCGACACGTAGAAGCCGACGAGGTTCTCGAGCACGCCGATCAGCACGCCGCCGAGCAGCGCGCCGCGCGTCTGGTTGAAGCCGCCGATGATCGCCGCGAAGAACGCCTTCTGGCCGATCGAGTCGCCCATGTCGAACTTGGCGAGGTAGGTCGGCGTGATCAGGAGCGCCGCGACGACCGCCAGCACCGCGTTGATGACGAACACGTACATGACCATGCGGCGCACGTTGATGCCGAGCACGCGCGCCGAGTCGACGTTCTGCGCCACCGCCTGCATCGCGCGGCCGGTGACGGTCTTGTTCAGGAATGCCTGCAGCGCGATGACGATCGCGCCGGCGAGCACCAGCGTGCCAATGTCCGCGTACGAGACGGTGACGCCGGCGAGCGAGAGCTGGCCGGACGGGAACGGGCTCGCGAGCGGGTGCGCCTCGGCGCTGTAGCCCGCGCGCACGATGGACTTGACGGCGATCGAGACGCCGAGCGTCGCGATCACGAGCGGGATGACGCCGTGGCGGATCAGCGGGTCGACGATCACGAGCTTGAAGCCCAGGCCGAGGACGATCGCGGCGAGCGCGCACGCGACAAGGAACGCGAGCCACATCGGCAGGCCGAACGCGATGCAGAACAGCATCGCGAACGCCGGCAGCATCACGAACTCGCCCTGCGCGAAGTTGATGACGCCGGCGGCCTGCCACAACAGCGTGAATCCGAGCGCCGCGAGCGCGTAGATCGCGCCGGTGGCGATCCCGGAGACGAGGAGCTGGATCAGGTCGGCCATGGAGATCCTGCCGAACGCGCGGGGCACCCGTCGCCGGGCACCCCGCGCCGAGGAACCACCTTTACTTGGCGCTGAGCGGCGGCAGCGTCTTGACCACGACCTGCTTGCCGTTCTCGACCTTGGTGAGGAAGCTCTCGCGGTCGAGGTCGCCGTTCGCGTCGAACGACACGTCCATCAGCACGCCGGGCGAGTCCTTGACCGAGACCTTGGCGCCGTGCATCGCCGCCGCGAACGCCTTGCCGTCGACCTTGCCGATCTTCTCGGTGATCGCCTTGACGATGTACATGCCGCTGTAGCCCTTGAGGCCGTTGTGGTCCGAGCGCGTCTTGTATTCGCGCTGGAAGTCCGTGTCGAACTTCTTGATGCCGGGCAGCGGCGCGTCGGCGGTGAGGCCGACGTGCGCGACGGCGCCGTTCGCGGCCTCGCCCGCGAGCTCGATCACCTTCTGGCTCGTGAGCACCGTCTCGCCGACGACCGGCTTCGCGTAGCCCTGCTTGCGGAGCTCGCGCAGCGCGCGCGCCGACTCTTCCTCGTTGGTGTAGACGAACAGCGCGTCGCCGTTGCTCTGCTTGGCCTTGAGCACCGCGGAGCTGAAGTCGACCTGGCCCGGGTCGGTCGAGATGTCGGCGCCGACCTTGATGCCCTCGGCCTCGAGCGACTTGATGATCATGTCGCGGCCGCCTTTGCCGAAGTCGTTGTTGACCCACATGATGTCGACGGTCCTCGCCTTGAGGTCGCTCTTGATGTAGCGGGCGACCTTCGGCATCGCGGTGGTCTGCGTGAACGACGTGCGGAAGATGTACGGATTGCCCTTCTGCGTGATCGCCGCGGCCTCGCCGCCGGTGAAGTTCGGCACCTCGGCGCGACGCGTCTCGTCCATGCTCACCAGGATCGAGCCCGAGAACACCGGGCCCATCACGACGTAGGCGCCGTCGTCGACCGCCTTCTGCGCGAGCGCCTTCGCGACGCCCGGGTTCGACTGCGTGTCGCTCGACGTGTACGAGACCTGCCGGCCGAGGATGCCGCCGGCCGCGTTGATCTCCTTGACCGCGAGCTTGACGCCGTTGTCGAAGTTGGTGCCCGACGTCGCGCCGGTGCCGGACAGCTCGACCAGGCCGACGATCTTGATCGGTTGCTGCGCGACGACCGGGGTCATCGCGAACGCGACGGCGAGCGCCGCGCAGATGCGGGTGATGCGTTTCATCGTTCTCTCCTCCGTGGGGTGGTGCATGCCGTAATGATGCGCCCGTGGGCGATCGGTCCGAAAGGGATCAGAAAGGCGTGATGGACAGCCCGCCGTCGACGACGATCTGCTGTCCGTTGATATAGGCCGACGCGTCGCCGGCCAGGAACACCGCGAGCCCGGCGACGTCGCGGGGCGTGCCCCAGCGCTTCGCCGGGACGCGTCTGGCGATCCGCTCGAAGGTCTCGCGGTCCGCGCGCATCTTCGCGTTGAGCTCGGTCTCGATGTAGCCGGGGGCGATCGTGTTGCAGGTGACGCCGTGCTCGCCCAGCTCCGCGGCGAGCGTGCGCGCGAGACTCGCGACCGCCGCCTTCGACGCGGCGTACGCGTGGATCGTCCCGCGGCCCATGAACGCGGTGAGCGACCCGGTGAACACGATGCGGCCGTGTCGGTTCGCGACCATGGGCCCCGCCGCCTCGCGCGCGAGCACGAGGCAGGCGTCGAGGTTGGCGCTCATCACGCGGCGCCAGTCGGCGAGCGTCGTCTGGTCGAGCGGGGCGGCGTGGTGGATGCCGGCGTTGGCGACGAGGATGTCGAGCCGCCCATGCCGCGCGACCGCGCCCGCGACGCCCGCGCGCACCGCGGCCTCGTCGGTGACGTCGAACGCGGCGACGTCCGCCTTGCGACCGCGCGCGTGCAACGACTGCCGCCGCGCATCGAGCGTCGCGGCGTCGCGGCCGTTCAGCACGACGGTCGCGCCGGCGTCCGCGAGCGCTTCCGCGATGCCCCAGCCGATGCCGCGCGATGCGCCGGTGACGAGCGCGACGCGCCCGTCCAGCGAGAACATCGGCACGACGGCGGGGGCGGCCACGGTCAAAACGTCGCGGCGATCGCGCGCTTGAGGCCGGGCGAGATCGTCGGCATCGGGCCGAACCACGCCTGGAACGCCGGACGCGCCTGGTTGAGCAGCATGCCGAGCCCGTTGACGGTGCGGTTGCCGCGCGCTTTCGCGGCGGCGAGCAGCGGCGTCTCGGGCGGCACGTAGATCGCGTCGCCGACGATCGCGTGGCGCGGCAGCGTGTCGAGCGGGAGGTCGAGAGGCGGTTTGCCGGCGCTGCCCTGCGTCGTCGCGTTGATCAGCGTCGACGCATCGGCGAGCGCGTGTGCGCGTTCGTCCCACGGCACGACCTTGATCGGCCCGCCGAGCTCGCGCGCCAGTGCGTCCGCGGTGTCGCGCGTGCGATTGACCAGCCGGATCTCCTTCGCGCCTTGCGCCGTCAGCGCGACCAGGATCGCTCGCGACGCGCCGCCCGCGCCGACGACGACGATCGGGCCTTCGTCCGGACGCCAGTCGGCCTTCTCGTCGCGCAGGCTCTGCACGAAACCGTTGCCGTCGTTGTTGAAGCCGCGCAGCGTGCCGTCGGGCTGCACGACGATCGTGTTGACCGCGCCGATCTTGGTCGCCATCGCATCGACGTGGTCGAGGAGCGGCATCACGGCCTGCTTGTGCGGCGTGGTGACGTTGACGCCGCGGAAGCCCAGCGCGACCAGCCCCTTCAGCGCGTCGGCCAGCCGCTCGGGCTTGACCGGCAGCAGCACGTAGCGGCCGGGCAGCCCGTGCTCCTCGAGCCAGTAGTTGTGGACGATCGGCGAGCGCGAGTGCGCGACCGGCATGCCGATGATGCCGGCGAGGCCGAATGCTTTCGTGGCCGACATGAGGTGCGGTGCTCCGGTCCGAGGGTCTGAAGTTTGACGGGTCGAGGGTCAGCGCGCCGTCGCACGGCGCGCTCGGGGCGTCGCCGGCGCTACGCGCGCGACGCGCGCAGTCGCTCGACGTTCGGCACCGGGAGCGCCCGGCGCAGCACGGTTTCCGCGAGCCATACCGCCGCGCGCCGCGCCCGTGCAGCGACCGCCTCCGGCGGCATCTGCAGGAAGTCGTCGTTGTAGACGTCGAAGCTGTAGTCGCCGACGTAGCCGTTCGTGTCGAGCCGCGAGACGAATTGCGCCAGCCCGTCGCTATGCGCACCTTCGCCCGGGAACACGCGGAAATGCGTCGCGGTGGTCGCCTGCTCCTCGGCCGTGCGGATCTTCTGCCACATGTAGTCGGAGACCTGCACCAGGAACGTCTGGCCGGGATCGAGGATGTCGAGGTCGTCGAGCGGAACTCCCGACGCCAGCACGTCGAACGCGTCGACCGCGACGCCGAGGTTGGGCGCATTGACGCGCAGCACGAGGTCCGCGGCACGGCGGAAATCGCGCGCCGTGCGGCTCCACGGCTGCCCCTTGTAGGCGACGCGGATGCCCAGCGGCACCGCCATCATCGCGAGCTTGCCGAGGTCGCGCGCGATCCACGCGGGATCGGTGCTCGCGTGCTTCGACGTCGACGCTTCGACCAGCAGCATCCGCCCGCCGAGCGCCGCACAGATCTCGAGCATCGACTTGGCGACGTCGACCTTGTAGGCATGGAGCGGGCCGTCCAGCCCCTCGAAGTCGCGCAGCGCCTCCAGGCCGGTGAACTCGAGCCCGCTCGCCCGCGCCGCGCCCACGCCGGCCGCAGTGCCGCCCGGATGCGAGACGACATCGGCCGCGGAGATCATCACCTGCGAGAAGCCCGCGCTCCGCACGGCCGCGAGCTTGGTCTCCAGCGACCCGACGAGCGACGCCGTCGCCATGCCGAAGTCGTGGAAGATCATTTCGCGCCGCCGCCCCGCAGCTGGCTCTTCACCAGCTCGAACATCATGCCGCCGGGCAGCGGCTTGGTCAGCGCACCGCGCTCGCTGGATTGCACGCGCTCGGTGACGAGGAACTCGATGCCGCGCTTCTCGAATCCCGCGACCGCGGCGAGAACGTCGGGCGTGCCGAATCCGACCCGCTGCAGGTGCTCGTCCATGCTCGCGTAGCGGGCCGCATCCTCGGGCTCGATCAGCTGCAGGAAGAACTTGCGGCAGGGGCTCTCGAGCAACAGGCCGCTCGGCATGATGCCGAAGCGCACGTCGTTGGGCAGCGGCCGAAAGCCCATGAGCTTCGAATAGAACTCGGTCCAGTCGGCGGTGCGGTCCGGCCCCACGTACTGGACGATGCCGAAGAAGTGCATGCCGGCGACGGCCGGCGGATGCGGGTCGACCGTGGGGATCGCCCGGAAGTCGATGTCGTAGATCGAGAACTCGTCGTAGCGGTCGACGAAATAGATCAGGCTCTCCCCGACGCCATGGATCGCGGGGATGTTGAGCTCCATCGCCAGCGCGCGCACGGGAATCTCCCAGGCGCCCAGCTCGAGCGCCCGGCGGTACGCTTCCTGGGCGTCGCGCACGCGCAGCGCGAAAGCGCTGATCACCGGCCGCTCGGTGGGCATCACGGTGCGCGGCACGTCGGCGGGTTGCGCGTTGACGATGATGTTCATCGTGCCCTGCCGGTAGAGCTCGACCTCGCGCGAGCGGTGCCGCGCGATCGGCCGGAACCCGAAGGTCTCGAGCACGCCGCCCAGCGCCTGCGGGCGCGACGTCGCGAATTCGATGAACTCGATGCCGTCGATCCCCAGGGGATTCTGCGGTTCCGGGATCGACTCGCGATCGGTCACTTGCGTCATCGGGGTTCCTCGTCGTTGGGGAGGCGACGCCGGCGCGACCCTGCCGCGTCGCAGCGAAGGACCGCCGGGCGCGGGCCCGGTACAGCGCGGCGATCATAGCGCATGGGACGACGCTTCCGCCGCAGCGCCCTAGCTCAGCAAGAGCGCGCCGAGCTCCAGCGCCGCGTCCTGCATCGGCTGCAGGAATTGCTCGGCCATCCTCGCATCGGTCATGAGCCGCCCCTGCACGATGACGTTGATGCCCGCCACGTAGTGTCCGCCGGCGTCGCGCACCGGCACCGCGAGCGTGCACAGGCGCGCCTCCATCAGCTGGCTCGCGAACGCGTACCCTTTTTCGCGCGCGCTTTTCACGATCGCGCGCAAGCGCTTCTGCGACGTCGGCGTGTACTCGGTATACGGGTGGAAGCGGACGCGCTCGAGGTAGGCCTCGAGCTCGTCCGGCGGCAGATGGGCGAGCAGCACGTGGCCGATCGACGTGCAGTAGGCAGGCAGCCGCCGGCCGACGTTGAGCGTCGGCGACATGATGCGGGACGTCGTGGATCGCGCGAGGTAGACGATCTGGTCGCCGTCGAGCATCGCGAGCGAGCAGGCTTCGCGGAGCGATTCCCCCAGCCGGTCGAGGATCGGCTGCGCGAGCACGGCCACCGGCGAGGACGAGAGGTACGCGTGGCTGAACGACAGCACGCGCGGGCGCAGGTAGTAGCGGCGCGCGTCGTCGATCGCGACGAATCCGAGCTTCGCGAGCGTGTGCAGGCTGCGGCGCGCGGCGGCGCGCGGGATGCCCGTGAGGTGCGACACCTGCGCGATCGACATCCGGCGGCGCTTGTCCGAGAGCGACAGCATCACGGCGAGTCCGCGTGCGAGCGCGGTGACGAAGTCGCGATCCTCGCCGAGACGATCGATCGTCTCCGCCGGCAGCGCGTGATGGTCGGTGGCCGACGACGGGCGCACGTCCGGCGCATCCAGCGTGGCGTTCTGATCGCGGGCGGGCATCGACGTCGTAGGGGGCCGGGAAACGCCCGACACGATACGCCGGAGCATACCCGGCGAAACGGCCGCCGGTGCATTTTGGGGGCGCATAGCGCACAGTTTGTCGCCATGCGCCCTTGACCGGAGGTCGGGCGCGATCCTATCGTCCTCTCCATGTCGGGCAGGCGACCGTTCACCGCGGCGACCTGACCCACGCGCGCGCCACGATTCGCGGCTGCACCGTACGCACGCCTTCCCAGATTCCCAATCCGCGCCGACCCACGCCGAGGACTACGCCATGGCCACCCCTGCCGATCCCAATCCGAAAAAGGGCATCAACGAGGAGCAGCAACAGGAGCTGGACCAGGCATTTGCCCGCGCGCGCAAGGCGCTGGCGGTCATCGAGACGTACGACCAGGCGCGCGTCGATCGGCTCTGCCAGGCGGTCGCCTGGGCCGTCGCGAACAAGCGGACGTTCACGCGCCTGGTCGAGATGGGGATCCAGGAATCCGGGCTCGGCGATCCGGTGAGCCGCATGGGCAAGCGCATGAAGATCCGCGGCGTGCTGCGCGACGCGCTCCGGCAGCGGAGCGTCGGCGTGATCGAGGAGCTGCCGGAGAAGGGCATCGTGAAGTACGGCAAGCCGGCCGGCGTCATCGCCTGCATCGTGCCGACGACCAACCC
>DATBSV010000374.1:0-1604 GCA_036559685.1 Casimicrobiaceae bacterium | reverse complement strand
TCGCCGAGCTTCTGCGCCATCGCGCGACCAAGCGTGTCGAGCGTGCCGCCGGGCGGGAACGGGATGATCACCCGGACGGCTCGATTTGGGTACGTCTGTGCCGACGCATGGGTAACGGCGAGCGCGGCGAACGCGGCGAGCGCAAGGCGCAGGAAATCGGATCGCTTCATGGATTCCTCCTAGTGTTGCAGTGCGGGTTGTCGACCTTCGTGTCGTGCGAGCAGGCCCGCTTGCGCGACGGCCGCGCGCAGCGCATCCATTTCGTGCGCGCCGGGCGCCTCGGTCGGCGGGCGAACCGTGCCCTGCTCGAGCACGCCCGCGAGCACCATGCCGGCCTTCATTCGCGCGTGCGCCTCGCCGGTGGGCTCGCCCGCACCGTAGACCGCGTCCTTGAGCGGCGTGATGAGCGCCTGGACCGCCATCGCGCGCTTGAGGTCGCCGGCATTCACGGCGCTCCACAGGTCGACGATGAGGCTCGGGATGAACGTCGCAAACCCGACGAGGGCGCCGTCGACGCCCTGCACCATCGACGCGAGCAGGTACTCGTCGTGGCACGTGAGGATCGACTTCGACGCGTCGGCGTCACGGATCGCCGCGATGTCGCGCGCGTACTTGTTCATGTCGCGCTGGCCGACCTTGAACGCCTGCACGTACGACAGGCGGGCGAGATCGGCGAGCAATTCCGACGTGTACGCTGCGCGGGTCCACGCCGGGTACACGTGGCACACGAGATCCAGGTCCGGCGCGGCGCGGTGGATCGCGTCGAAATACGCGAGGGCGTGCCGCGGTGTGCAGCCGAAGCGCAGCCAGTGATGCGGTGGCATCACGTCGAGGGCCACGGCGCCGGCGTCGCGCGCCAGGCGTGAGTGCTCGGCCGCATCCGCGAAACCCTCGCACACGATCGACGAGATGACCGGCAATCGTCCGCGCAGCTCGTCCGCGACGATGCGCGTCACGGTCGCGCGCTCGGCCGCGGTGAGCGAGAACACCTCGCCGGTGTGGCCGTTGGTCATCACCGCGACGACGCCGGCGTGCCCGGCAAGCCACGAGGCGAGCTTGCGCAGCGCCGGCTCGTCGATCCGGTGCTCGGCGGTGAACGGGCAGGCGATGGCGGGGATGATTCCCCGGTAATTCCGGATGGCAGGCATGACGGGGGTTCCTTCGCAGCTTCCCAGGAGAACGCCATCGTTACTCCACCAGGAACGCCGGTCCAATACTAAAATCGCATCGGATCATTCCCAGCCAGGCTCTTGGTGCGGCCCGACAACCGACCTCTCGATCTCGAGTGGATCGAGGACTTCCTGGCGCTCGCGGAGAGCGGCAATTTCTCCCGTGCGGCTGAGGCGCGCCTTGTGGCGCAGCCCGCGTTCTCGCGCCATATCCGTGCGCTCGAGGAGTGGGTCGGCGTCGACCTGGTCGACCGCGGAGCACACCCGGTCGAGCTGACCGAGGCGGGCCGAAAGTTCCTGCCGCTCGTCCGCGACGCCGTCGCGAGCCTCGAGGCGGCGAGGATCAAGGCGCGGCTCGCGCAGGGCGATGCCGCGGCGAGCCTGCGCTTCGCCGTCACGCACGCGCTGTCGATCACCTTCTTCCCGCGCTGGCTG